>DASVZI010000146.1:0-4943 GCA_036391735.1 Rhodocyclaceae bacterium | reverse complement strand
GTGATGCGCGGCACTTCCATGATCGACTTGTAGCCGAACTGGTCGCGCAGCGACGGGACCACCTTCTCTTTGTAGAATTCTTGCAAGCGAGCCATGTTCGTCCCTTACGCGTCCACCACTTCGCCGTTCGACTTGAACACGCGCACCTTGCGGCCGTCGTCGAGCAGCTTCATGCCGACGCGGTCCGCCTTCTGGGTGGCGGCATTGAACAGCGCAACGTTGGAAATATGGATCGGCATCTCTTTGTCGACGATGCCGCCCGGCTGACCCTTCATCGGGTTCGGCTTGGTGTGCTTCTTGACGCGATTGATGCCTTCGACGACCACGTGCTCAGCGTCGACGCGACGCAGCACGACACCGCGCTTGCCCTTGTCCTTGCCCGTGATGACGATGACGCCATCGCCTTTGCGAATCTTGTCCATGTCCGAACCCTTTTACAGAACCTCGGGCGCCAGGGAGACGATCTTCATGAACTTCTCGGTGCGCAATTCACGCGTCACCGGCCCGAAGATGCGGGTGCCGATCGGCTCCAGCTTGTTGTTGAGCAGCACGGCGGCATTGCCGTCGAACTTGACGAGCGAGCCGTCGGCGCGACGAACGCCCTTGGCGGTGCGCACCACGACGGCATTGTAGATCTCGCCCTTCTTGACGCGTCCGCGCGGCGCGGCGTCCTTGATGCTGACTTTGATGACGTCGCCAATGCCGGCGTAACGACGCTTCGAACCCCCCAGCACCTTGATGCACTGGACGGAACGCGCGCCGGTGTTATCGGCGACATCGAGCTTCGACTGCATTTGGATCATTGCTTTTCTCCAACTTAATCCGCCAAGCGCGGTCAGTCTTGGAACCCGTACGGGTCGATCAAACTACCTTGCGCGCTTCCGGTGCTTTTGCCTGGAAGCGGCAAAGAGGCGAGATGTTATTGTCTCGCCGCCTGCCTGTCAATACTTTTGACTACTTTTTTGCCGGGGTCTTAGACCGCGGTGAACTTCTCGACAACCTTGGTCACGCGCCAAGCCTTGGTCTTGGAGATCGGCGCGCATTCCTCGATCTGCACCAGATCGCCGGCGGCGGCCTCGAGGCCCTCGACGTGCGCGTGGTACTTCTTGGAGCGCGTCATCACCTTGCCGATGACGGGATGCTTGACGCGGCGCTCGACGAGGACCGTCACGGTCTTCGCCATCTTGTCGCTGACGACGCGGCCCTGCAGGGTGCGGCGGTTCTTTTCGGTTTGAGTGGCTTCAGTCATTTCGCAGCCGCCTTTTCACGCTGGATGGTCTTGATGCGCGCGATGTCCTTGCGCACCTTGCCGAGCTGGGCCGTGTTGTTCAGCTGCTGCGTCGCCACCTGCATGCGCAGGGAGAACTGCGCCTTGCGCAGGTCCAGCAGTTCCTTGGTCAGCTCGGCGTCGTTCTTCTGCCTGAGTTCGCTAGCTTTCATATGTCACCCCAGTTGACGCACGACGAAGGTGGTCTCGATCGGCAGCTTGGCGGCAGCCAGCTTGAAAGCCTCGCGAGCCAGCGTCTCGTCCACGCCGTCCATTTCGTAGAGCACCTTGCCGGGCTGGATCTCGGCGACCCAGTATTCGGGCGAGCCCTTGCCGTTACCCATGCGGACTTCGGCCGGCTTCTTGGAGATCGGCTTGTCCGGGAAGATGCGGATCCAGATGCGGCCGCCGCGCTTGATGTGGCGCGTCATGGCACGGCGCGCGGCCTCGATCTGGCGCGCCGTGAGGCGGCCGCGGCCGATGGCCTTGAGGCCGAATTCGCCGAAGCTCACCTTGGCGCCGCGCGTAGCGACGCCGGTGTTGCGGCCCTTCTGTTCCTTGCGGTATTTCCTGCGAGTCGGTTGCAGCATGACGGATTACTCCTTCCCTTCCTTCGCGGCCGCCGGCTTGCGCACGCGCTTGGCCGGCGCCTTGGCGTCGCCCTCGGGCTTCGCAGCCGCGACGGGTTCCTCGGGCTTGGCGGCGGCCTTCTTCGGCGCCGGGCGCTTGGCGGCGGGCTTGCCGTCGCCACCTTCCGGCCTGGCCGGACGACGCGGCTTCCGCGCTTCCTCGGCGGGAGCGGCTTCGGGAGCGACCGCGAGCGGGTCGTTCTTGGCGACGCGCTCACCCTTGAACACCCACACCTTGATGCCAATGACGCCGTAGGTCGTCTTGGCTTCGGACATGCCGAAGTCGATGTCGGCGCGCAGGGTGTGCAGCGGCACGCGGCCTTCGCGGTACCACTCGCGGCGAGCGATTTCGATGCCGTTCAGGCGGCCCGAGCTCATGATCTTGATGCCCTGGGCACCGAGGCGCATGGCGTTCTGCATGGCGCGCTTCATGGCGCGGCGGAACATAATGCGCTTCTCGAGCTGCTGGGCGATCGAGTCGGCGATCAGCTGGGCATCGGTCTCCGGCTTGCGGATTTCCTCGATATTGACGTGAACCGGCACGCCCATGCGCTTCTGCAGGTCCGTGCGCAGCTGCTCGATGTCCTCGCCCTTCTTGCCGATGACGACGCCGGGGCGGGCGCTATAGACCGTGACGCGCGCGTTCTTCGCCGGACGCTCGATGACGACGCGGCCGACGGAGGCGTGCGCCAGCTTCTTCTTCAGGTAGTCGCGGACCTCGATGTCGCCCTTCAGCATCTGGGGGAACTGCTTGCTGTTGGCGTACCAGCGCGAAGCCCAGTCGTGCGTGACCGAAAGGCGGAACCCGGTCGGATGAATCTTCTGTCCCATAAGTGCTCCTTAGTCCCCGACGGTCACGAAGATGTGGCAGGTGGGCTTGCTGATGCGGTTGCCGCGGCCCTTGGCGCGCGCGGTGAAGCGCTTCAGCACCGCGCCCTTCTCCACGTAGATGGTCTTGACCTTGAGGGCGTCGATGTCGGCGCCATCGTTGTGCTCGGCGTTGGCGATGGCCGACTCGAGCACCTTCTTGATGATGCCGGCGCCCTTCTTCGGCGAGAAGGCGAGGATGTTGAGGGCCTGGTCGACGGGCTTGCCGCGAACCAGGTCGGCGACCAGGCGACCCTTCTGGGCCGACAGGCGCACTCCCTTCAGAATGGCGTTCGTTTCCATCGTCATTCCCTCACTTCTTCACCGCGGCCTTCTTGCCGGCGGTGTGTCCCTTGAACGTGCGCGTCAGCGCGAACTCGCCGAGCTTGTGGCCCACCATATTCTCGGAGACGTACACCGGAATATGCTGCTTGCCGTTATGCACGGCGATGGTGAGGCCGACGAAATCCGGCAGGACCGTCGAACGGCGCGACCAGGTCTTGATCGGACGCTTGTCGTTGGATGCCCGGGCGGCGTCCACCTTCTTGATGAGGTGGGCGTCAACGAAGGGGCCTTTCTTGATTGAACGAGCCATGGCTTACCTCTTACCTTTCGGCCGACGCTGCACGATCATGACGTTCGTGCGCTTGTTGTTGCGGGTGCGGTAGCCCTTGGTCGGCTGACCCCACGGGCTGACCGGAACGCGGCCTTCGCCCGTCTTGCCCTCGCCGCCACCGTGCGGATGGTCGACCGGGTTCATGACGACGCCGCGCACCGTCGGGCGCACACCGCGCCAGCGCATCGCACCGGCCTTGCCGATCTTGCGCAGGTTGTTTTCCTCGTTGCCGACCTCACCGATGGTGGCGCGGCACTCCACGTGGATGCGGCGGATTTCACCGGAGCGCAGGCGGACCTGCGCGTAGGCACCTTCGCGCGCAAGCAGCTGGACCGCGGCACCGGCCGAACGCGCCATCTGCGCGCCCTTGCCCGGCTGGATCTCGATGCAGTGGATCGTCGTACCAACCGGGATGTTGCGGATCGGCAGCGTGTTGCCGGACTTGATCGGGGCCTCCGAGCCGCTGATCAGTTCCTGGCCGACCACGACGCCCTTCGGCGCGATGATGTAGCGGCGTTCGCCGTCCTTGTACAGCAGCAGGGCGATGTGGGCGCTGCGGTTCGGGTCGTACTCGAGGCGCTCGACCTTGGCCGGGATGCCGTCCTTGTCGCGCTTGAAGTCGATCACGCGGTACTGCTGCTTGTGACCGCCGCCCTGATGACGGGTGGTGATATGACCGTGGTTGTTGCGGCCCGCTTTCTTCGACTGGCTCTCGGTGAGCGAGTCGACCGGGCGGCCCTTGTGCAGGCCGGGATTGACGACCTTGACGACGCCGCGGCGGCCGGCGGAAGTCGGCTTGACTTTGACGAGAGCCATTATGCAGCCCCTCCTTCGGCGAAGTTGATTTCCTGGCCGGGCTTGAGGCTGACGAACGCCTTCTTGACGTCGCTACGACGACCCATGAAGCGGCCGTGGCGCTTTTCCTTGCCCTTCTGGACGGCGACCTGCACCGACTTGACCTCGACCTTGAACAGCAGCTCGACGGCGGCCTTGATCTCGGGCTTGGTGGCGTCCGGCGCGACGATGAACACGACCTGCTCGTTCTTGTCGGCGATGTAGGTCGCCTTCTCGGAGATCTGCGGCGCCAGCAGGATCTGCATCAGGCGCTCTTGGTTGAACTGTTGGGTGCTCATGCCAGCATCTCCTCCATCTTGGCGACGGCGGCCTTGGTGATCAGCACCTTGGGGAAGCGCACCAGCGAGACCGGATCGGCCTGGTGCGCTTCGAGCACCAGCACGTTCGGCAGGTTGCGCGACGCCAGCGCCAGGTTGTCGTCGACGGTGTCGGTGATCACCAGCACGGAGTCGAGGCCCATGCCCTTCAGCTTGCTGGCGACCAGCTTGGTCTTCGGCGCATCGACGGCGAAGTTCTCGACCACCGCCAGGCGGTCTTCGCGGGCCAGCTGCGACAGGATCGCGGCAAGGCCGGCGCGGTACATCTTGCGGTTGACCTTCTGCGAGAAGTTCTCTTCCGGCTTGTTCGGGAAGATGCGGCCGCCCCCGCGCCACAGCGGCGAGGAGGTCATACCGGCGCGGGCGCGGCCCGTGCCCTTCTGGCGGAACGG
>DASVZI010000145.1:0-19189 GCA_036391735.1 Rhodocyclaceae bacterium | reverse complement strand
GGCGGCCGGCTTGATCGCCTCGGGGGGCGCAAGGAAGGACGGCGGCGGAACGGCACCCGGCGGCGGGGGCGGCGGTGCCGGCACGGCGATCGCCGCCGGTGCGGCTGCAGCGGACGGCGCCGCGGCGCCGTTGCCGCCGCTGACGCTGATCTGGTAGCTGCCGATGCCGATACGGTCGGTCGCGGCGAGCGGGCCGAACTCCTTGTCCACCGCCTTGCCGTTCACCTCGGTGACCGTCATGCCGCCCTGGTCGACGACGAAGAATCCGGCCGCACGCGCTTCCACCGTCGCCTGGTGCCTGCCGATGGTCCAGCCCTTGAGGACGATCGCATTGCCGTCGCCGCGGCCGATGGTCGCGGCGTCCTGGGCGATGTCGAATTCTTGGCGGCCGCCCTTGCCGTCGGTGACGAGGAGCTTCATGTCAATCCACGATGCCTTTCTTGCCCAGGAAGTTATCCAGCTTCTCGCGGATGTCCTTGCCCTTCTCGATGCGCTGCTGGTTGGTCGTCGAGCTCGGGTCGTAGATCACCGGGGTGACGAAGATGACGAGGTCGGTGCGGTTCGACTGGAAGTTCTCCGACTTGAACAGGACGCCGAGCACGGGCACGTCGCCGAGGAAGGGGAACTTGTTGATGGCATTGCTGGTGCGCTGGTTGACCAGGCCTGAAATGACGATGGTTTGGCCGCTCTTGACGTTGACCTCGGACTCGGTCGAGCGCGTCAGGAAGCCGGGATTGCCCTGCACCGCCGTGAAGCTGTTGTCGATGTCCGACACTTCGGTGGTGATCCCCGCCGCGATGTTGTCCTGGTCGTCGGCCACCGGCTTGATGTTCAGCTTGATGCCGTAGTCCTTGTAGGTGACCGTGGTCGCGCCGAGCGCGCCGGCGGTGACGATCGGGATCTGGCCGCCGGCGAGGAACTTCGCCTCGCCGCCCGAGCGGGTCGACAGCTCGGGCGCCGCCAGCACCCAGGCGTCGCCGTTGTTGATGGCGAGGTTGAGCGTCGAGGTGATCGCGGTGGCGATGCCGAAATACATGCGGCCCGCCTGCGACGGAATGTTGAGCGCACTGGCGGCGCCGGAGCCGACGGTGAAGGTCGCCGGCACGGAGTCGGGGGTATAGCGGAACTGCTTGTTGCTGATGGCGTCCGCCGTCAGCGCCATGGCAGGTCCTGCCGCCGTGGTGGCCCAGTCGACGCCGAGGTTCTGGAGCGCGTTCTTCTTGAATTCCATGATCTGGACCTTCATGAAGACCATCTTCTTCATGGTGACGTCTTCCTCGCGCACCAGGTTGAGCACGCGCTGCTGGGTTCTCGCCGCCGCGTCGATGCGGCCGAGGTTCACCTTGCTCGCCGTGCCGTTGAGCACCACGGTATCGCCGACCGCCTCGATGGTGATGCCCGGGATGGCGCCGATCATCGCCTTCAGGCGCGCCATGGTGCTCTCGACGTCGCTCGCGCTGATGGTGACCTTGTAGCGCTGCACGCTGCCGTCCTTGAACCAGAAGTACAGGCTGGTCTCTCCCGGCGCCTCGGCCAGCAGCAGCACTTCCGTGTCGAGCACGGTGGAGCTGATGAGCTTGCCGTTGCCCAGCGCCACGCGGGTGACGCCGGTGGCCTTGATGGTCTTGACCTCGCCGACGTACATGCCCAGCGGCATGATCTCCGAAACCACCGGGACCTTCTCGATGCGGCTCTTCCGGGCCGGCGCCTTGACGGCCGGCCCGATCTTCTTGACCTCCGAGTGCGGACCGTCCGCGGCATCGGGCGCGGGCGCCGGCTGCTGCGCGAGGACGGTGGGACCGCCGAGGGACACTGCGAGGAGGGCGGCTAGGACTTGGATTCGAATGCGCATGATGTCTACCTGTCTCGTCGTGTCTATGTTCAGCGGGCGCCGGTCGGCACCGCCGGGACGCTGGCGCCGAGCGCGGCCGGCTGGCCTGCGAAAGCCGCCGACTGCCCGGGCGAATAGGTGCCGCCGGCAGCAGGCGCGCCTGCGGGCGCCAGTCCCGGAATGTTGATGTTCGGCATGCTGATGCTGATCGGCGCGGCCGAGCCGCCGCCGCCCTTGCCGCCGACGATGTACTCGACCGAAGCCTGGGCGCCCTCGCGGAACAGTGCCGCGCTCTGCAGGCTGCCGAAGGCGGCATCGCCCTCGTCCTCCGGGTTGCGCAGCACGGCGCGAATGCGACCGATCTGCTGGGCCAGCGCGATGCGCGCGGCCTGTGCGGGCGTCACCTCGAGCGAGATGTTGCTGTAGCCGGCCGCCGGCCGGTTCTGGTTCGCCGTATCGGTCAACGCCGCGTTGAGCGCCTGCCCGGTGGCCAGCACCTTGACCTTGGCAAGCAGCGCGCGGACCTCCTGCCCGGTGCTCTGCCCGCCCGGATCCGAGGCCAGCAGGTAGAGGTCGACGAAGTTGCCGGGCTTGAGCATCTGGGCGAACGAGTTGGTTTCGTCGATGTCGATGGTGAGCGCGCGCAAGCCGGGCGTGAGCGCCGTCGACAAGTCCTTGGCGCGATCGTCGATCACGTCGGAAAAGCGCAGCGGGCGGCCGGGCAGCACGCTCTTCAGCAGGCGGCGGCCGGCGACCTTGTCATAGACGTCCGCCGTGACGGCATCGTCATAGAGCAGGTCGGCGAGCACTTCGCGCGCCGCGACCACTTTCTGTTCGATGAGGGCGCCGCGCGGCAGCTCCTTGATCGGCACCACGACGGCGATGGTCGGTCCGCCCTTGGCCTTCTGCGCGAGTTCCTCGGCGATGCGATGCTCGCGGCCCTTCAGGTAGGTGACGGACAGATAGGCCGCCAGAAGCCCCAGCAGCAACGCGGCGCCGAGGAGCAGCCAGAGGCGGTTGATGCGAAGCTTGGGAAATCGCAATGCCATGAGCTTCTCCTAGAGCGCCATCAGGGTCGTGGAATAGGAAATCGCGTAGGCGAAGCCCGCGTAGGCGTCTTTCATGGCCTTGGCCACGGCGACGACCGGCGCGGAATCGCCGCCCTCGATCAGGATCAGGATGCCGAACACGGTGACGACGATGTATTCGACGGTGGATTGACCGCGCTGCCGGTCGGCGAATCTTCGGCGGATGATTGAAGACATGGTCGGTTCCCCGCAGGTTGAAGGGCTGTGTCGATTGGAGGACTTCATCAGGGCGCGTCCACGATGTTCGCAGTGACGACCGTGCCGAGTTCGCCCGCGGCGATCGTCAGCGTGGCCTCCTCGGCGCCGCGCTTCCAGCTCATCGCACGCATGCTCGCCAGCCCGGCGCCGCCGCCCTTGTCGAGTGCCAGCTGCCAGCCCTGCCCCGCCATCGCATTGCGGTAGAAGGAGGCATTGGCTTCGACGGAATAGCTGTTCATCAGCAGCAGGGTGCGCGCGTGGCGGCGGCCGTCCTGGTGCCGGATGTCGTTGGCGAAACGGCTGCCCGACAGGTTGGGGAAGCCGGCGCCCGGCGCCGCCGCGGCCGCAGTCTCCGGCGCGCGCGTAACGCCGAGCAGCGCATAGCTGCCGCCGCCCGCCGCCGCCCGGGTCTGCACGGTGTAGAAGCACTGGCCGTCGAGCGTGCCGACCGTCACCCATTCCCCGACCGTCGATTCGCTGACGCGCTGGTTGCGCGCTTCCCACTCGGCGCGATAGTAGGCGCGCAGCCGCTCGGGCGGCTCGCGCCAGCGCAGTTCCCACGCCGCCATCGGCACGTTGTTGAAGACCATGTCGTCGGCGACGATCACCACCTGGGCGCCTTCGGGATAGCCCGGCGGCCGGCAGCCGACGCCCGCGGCGACTGGCGCGGCCAGGGCTAGGGCGACAAGGGCGGCCAGGGTCCTCATGGCGACACCAGGCGATCGGGCGGCACGACGTCGGGCTCAACCTTGCCGACTTCGAGGAAGAGCAGTTCCGGCGCGGACACCGCGCCGAACGTGTAGCGGACGATGTCCCAGATGGTCTTGACTACCGGGTTCTGGAAGATGCTGGTCGGCGTCAGTCCCTGTGTCTGGCTCTTGACGTGGGAGGCGCCGTTGGCGGACCAGCTGTTGCTCATCACCGCGCAGCGGTCCGAGAAGGTCAGCAGGCCCGGGTTGAAGGCCTGCGTCGGGTCGTCGGTGAGCGACATGCCGATCGACAGCGTGCTGGCGCTGACGCCGACGTCGGCGACCTGCAGCCCCTTCATCTCGAGGTTGAACGGCCCGATGGCATCCGCCACCGAGACCACCAGGCTCAGCACGTCGTTGACGATGCCGGGGCTGTCCTGGTTGTCGATCGCCTGCGTCACGGCGTTGTAGTCGGCCAGCATGCGCGAGCCGTCGCGGTTGTGCCAGGCCGCCGGCTCGCCGTCGCCGCCGAAGGCGCTCTTTCCCTTGTCGTCGGCCTTGATGCCTGCGTTCTGCGAGAACACCCGCTGCTTGAGCTCGTTGGCGATCTCGCCGGCATCCTTCGACGCGCCGGGCCAATCCACGCTGGCGCTGTCGCCGCCGTACCAGACGGTGCGCTCCCAGGCGACGTAGCGTGCACCGACCACCGCCTCGCTCTTCATGTCGATGTACTTGCCGAGTACGGGAATCAACAGGAACATCGGCACCAGGAACAGCACCGCGGTGATGACGAACTCGGTCATCGCCTGGCCCCGCTGGTCGTGCCTGTAGATCGTCATGGCAGCACGTTCGGCGCGATGATCGAGCCGGCCTGTTCGAGGAGATTGTTCGGCACCAGGTGGACCTGCCAGTACGGGCTGTAGAGGCTGCCGTACTCGGTCTTGTTGTCGGCGCGCGCGAACAGGTCCTTGGGGCGGTAGAAATAGGCCTGGGCCTTCGACATGGCGCGGATCTTGGCGTCGACCGTCTTGTCCTCCAGCGTGAGCTGGCCGCTGCCGCCGCCGATGTGGAAGGTGCCGGAGTTGCTGGTGGCCACGGTATTCGAGTCGCGCTCCACCTCGATGAAAAAGGCCGGCGCCTTGTCGTTGTGGTAGTTGGTGCCGCTGGCGGCGCTGGTCGCCTGGTTGCTGGTGGCGTTGTTGGCGTTGCCCTTGATGTCGAGGTAGGACGTCAGGCCCGCGCCGCTGTCCATGTTGCTGCCCGGGCCCTCGCCGGCCTTGATGAAATATGGGATCACCGTGTACGGGTTGATGTAGGCGCCGCCCCAGTCGACCGCCGCGGCGGAGTCGGTGCCGGTGTTGGCCGAATTGCGGTGGCCGAGATAGCTGCCCGGCATCAGCACGCTGCTCGGGTAGTTGCCCGCTGCCGCAGCGCCCGCGCCCGCCGGCAACGGCGGCAGCGGGAAGGGAATCGGGATCGGGATGCCGAAGATCGAGATGGTGATGCAGAAAATCACGAAGGTTCCGGTGGCATCGATGCTGCCCCAGGACTTGAGGTCCTGCGTGGTGCTGCCGGGCTTCTTGTTCACCGAGCCGCCGCTGTGGAAGTTGAACATCAGCAGCGGGCCGACGCCGGGCGTGAACAGCCGGATCGGATCGATCAGCATCGGGGTGGGCCAGAAAGTCAGCGGCAGCGTGCGGTTCTTGTAAAAGAGGTCGCTCGAGGCGTCGACCACGCGGCCGAAGCGGTCTTCGCCGTCCTTGGCCTGCACCGGGTTGTAGCTCTTGGCGAATAGCTCGTGCTGGCCCCACGCATAGACGGCGCCGAGATTGCCCAGGGTCGACAGCGAAGCGTTGGGGTCGTTGGCGGCCATGACGTCGGTGACGGTCTCGTACAGCGTCAGCGTCATGCCGTAGTGGTAGGCCGTCGCCGAAACGCCGAGCGCCTTGATGAGCACGTCGAGCACCTTGACCAGCACCGGCCCGATGGAATTGAAGACGCTCTTGAGGCCGCTCCCCACGGACTTGTAGATGTTCGCCGGCGCGGTCCACAGGAAGCTCATCGTGGATAGGTTGGCGAGCGTCGTCGCGATCGACGAAAAGCTTCCGTTGTAGGTGTCGTCGTAGCCGCGCGCCCAGCCCGTCATGCTGACGATCTGCGCCACCGCAACCTGGTTGGCGATCATCGCGCGGTTCATGTAGGCGGCGTAGTTGAGGTCGCGCGCCTGCACCAGCGCGGCGCTGTAGGCGACCGAGTCGGCCGTGTTCTGCAGCTTCATGCGCTGCGTCGTCAGCTGCCCGGTGCTGTACATGACGAGCAGCGCCAACAGCACCATCACCGTGGTGACGGAAACGAAAACCATGGCCTGGCCGCGCTGCCGACTCGGCAGCGCGGCCAGTCCGAGCAGCGGCGGACGGCTGCTCATCTGGAGCCCGCTACTTGCTTTGCTCGCCGCCGTAGGTGCCCAGCGTCGCCGGGCCCTTGGCGACGCTGGCGTCCGCCTTGCCAGCCGCATCCTTGGCCGCCTTCTGGCTGTCGGCGGCCGACTTGCCGGCCATCTCGTTCGCCATGCCCGCGGTCTGCGACTTGATGGTCTGGCCGAAGTACGAGTAGACGCCGATGGCGGCGACCGCGATGAGGGCGACGATGATGATGTATTCCGTCATGCCCTGGCCGTATTGGGAAAGCTTCTTCTTGCATCCGATCATGACAACCTCCTTGGTTAATTACCGCCATTCCCGGCGAACGTCATAGTCCGAACGGTTAAATCCGAACACATCAATTACAGCATGCGATTGGCACTCCCACAATGGCGGCATGGGTCTAACGCCGCCTTCCTTCACCGCCGGAACCCGTCCCGCAACTGTGCGGCGAGAACCGCACGCCACTGCCCTGCACCAGCACGACCGCCTTGCCGCCCAGCTTGCTGGTCGTCGCGGCACTGAGGTCCTGCTTCCGATCCGCCGCGCACTCGGGCGACATGTCGATCCTGTCTCCACCGTCGGCGCGTGCCAGCAACTGATGCGCCGGCACTGCGGTGGACTGGGCGCCCGACCCACCGCCGACCAGCCAGGGGGATTCCGGCTGCGTCTCGCCGGCCAGGACGCCGCCCGTGCCTGCGGGCCCGGAACCGCTCCCTGCGCCTGCGGCTGCCCCACCCGCGCCGGATTCGCCGGCGAAGCCGCTGCCGCTCCCCGACGTCTCGGCTGTCGCCAGTCCGCTTCCCGCTGCCCCGCCGCCGGCGCCATCACCCGACGCGAATCCTGCGCCGCCGCTACCGCCGGCGCCCGCGAGGCCGGTGCCGCCAGCACCAGCGCCGCCCGCTCCACCGCCGTCGGTGCCGTCGGAGAACCCGCTTCCGCCCGCGCCGCCTGAAGCGTCGGCCAGGCCCGACCCGGCACCCCCCTCGCCGCCTTCGCCGCCTGCCAGGCCCGCCCCCCCACTTCCGGCACCCGTACCATCCGCGAGGCCCGAACCGCCTGCACCCGTACCCGAGCCATCGGCAAGCCCCGAGCCGGCTGCCCCCGCACCGCCGCCGCCTGCGCCTGAACCGTCTGCAAGGCCGGCGCCGCCAGCACCGGCACCTCCCTCGCCTGCGCCTGATCCGTCCGCGAGACCCGAGCCGCCCCCCCCGGCACCCCCGCCGCCGGCGCCCGAGTCGTCGCCGAATCCGGAACCTCCGGCGCCTGCGCCTCCGCCGCCCGCGCCCGAACCGTCCGCGAGTTCCGAGCCGCCCGCGCCCGCGCCGCCACCGCCCGATCCATCGGCAAGACCCGAGCCGCCGGCCCCACCGTCGCCGCCGCCTGCGCCAGAGCCATCCGCAATCCCCGATCCGCCGCCTGCTCCGCCGCCACCGCCGCTGTCGGCGCCCGAGCCGTCCGCGAGACCGGAACCGCCGCCGCCGGTGCCGCCGCCGCCCGCGCCGTCCGAGCCGTCGGCGAGACCCGAACCGCCGCCACCCGAGCCGCCGCCGTCCGCGCCGGAACCGTCGGCGAGACCCGAACCGCCCGCGCCCCCAGCGCCGTCACCAGCTCCGCCGCCATCCGCGAAGCCCGTGCCGCCGGTTCCGCTGCCGCCATCGCCGCCGCCGGTTGCGCCGTCGGTAAAGCCGCTGCCATCGGTGATGCTCGTATCGTCGCCCGTCGTGTCTCCCGAGAGACCGGAGCCGCCGCGATCATCGACGCCGGCTATCACGCCGCCGCCCGAACCGGACCCGCCGCCATCCGGCGAAACGTCGGCCGGGTCGAGCGGCGTGCTCGGCGTGCTCGGCGGCGGCGGCGGATCGTCCACCGGCGTTGGCGGCTCGACGGGATCCGGCGTCGTCGTCGTGATGACCGTCGTGGTCGTCTCGCCCGGCGTTCCCGCGTCCCCGCCGCCGCCCGGGGTCCCAGGGTCCGAACTCGGCCCCGGGTCCGAACTCGACCCGCTGCCGCCGCCGGACGATCCGCCCCCACCGCCGCCGCTGCCGCCGCCCGTGCTGGTCGAGCCCGAGGGCGGCGTGGTGCCGCCGGTGCCGGTGCCCGTTCCCGCGATCCTTACGTAGCGCGACTGTCCGAGCGACACGTAGCTGTCGCGGATGAAGACTTCATTGCTCGTGATGGCGGACAGGCAAGCCTGGCCGATCGTGCAGGCCATCGGCGGGAAGGGCGAATACGGCGCCGAGAAGCCGTTCCAGTTCGTCGGCGAATCCTGGTTGCTGGCGAAGAGGTTGTAGACGCGTCCGGCCGTGTCGAAGGTGACCGACATCCTGCCGAGACTGAACTGCTCGCTGCTCGGCCAGCTCCCGCCGACCTGGCTGCCGACGGTGATGTTGCCCTTGTAGCTGCCGCCGCCGATGACCAGCGCAGCATCGGGATTGAACTGGGCGAGCAGCCCCATGCTGCCGCCGTAGTAGTAGGTGATGGCGGGATCCTTGGGACCGGTCTGCTGCTTCTGCACGACGATGCTGCGATTGACGTCGTAGGGCCGCAGCGTGGCGATCGTGTTCGCCGCCGTCGTGAATGCGCCGGGCGTTTCGATGATGTTGTTGGCGATCAGCGTCAGCGGGCGGCGATAGTCGGGCTCGAACATGGGCCAGTGGATATGCCCGTCCAGGTCCCAGTTGTAGGAGCCGGTGTTGTTCAGGGCGAAGATGGTCAAGTCGCCCCCTGTCGTGATCGAGATCGCGCCCACCGGCTTGTCGACCGCCGGGATGACCGTACCGGTGCTCGGGTCCGTGGTCTGCGCCGAGACGCGCCCGATGACGGTCGCCAGCAGCATGCCGGTATGCGCGCTGTTGTCGATCGTCAGGGCGCGGGCGCCGAGCACCTGCAGCGAGCCGATGTCGGTGCGCAGCTTGAAGATTCCCTTGTCGCGGTCGCCGGTCAGGCCCAGTTGCTTCGCGGTGACGACGGCGCTTCCGCTGGTCGCCACCAGGCCCGACGATCCCGAGGTCGACAGGCTGATGCCGTCGTTCGCCGTGGTCGACAGATTGCCGCCGAGGAGGATGTTGTTCTGGGCCGAGATCGAGACGCCGTACTTGCCGTTCGAAGTCATCGCCGCACTCGTGCTCACGCTGTTGCCGGAGATCAGCAGGCCGGCCGTCTCGGCGTCCGGCTTCTTATTGACGTCCGCGCCGCCAGGCTGGACGACGTTGACGGCGGCATTCACGTAAACGCTTCCGCTCGACTGCAGGTTGCCGGTGGAATTCTGGATGTCGCCCGTGAGGCGGATGCGCGGCGCCGTCTCGCCCGTTGCGGTCAGCACGCCGCTGGCGGTGATCGACTTGGGACCGTAAACGTCGATGACCGCGCTGCCGTGCGTCGACGTCGACGTCACGGTGCCGAGCGATGCCGTCCCGCAACTGCCGAAGGGGCAGCTGTAGATCGAATAGCCGCCGTCGAGCGCGCTGGCCCCCGCGCGCACTTGCACCAGCGAACGGTGCGGTGCCGCGGCCGCGGCCGTGGCCGGGCCGTCGTCGAGCGCGGAGATCGTCCCCGCGGTCTGGTAGACGCCGCCGTAGTTCGACTGCAGCAGGACTTCCGCGCCCGACCCCGTGCCCGCCGTGCCGCCGCGCGCCGTCAGGTCCGCTGCGATTGAGAGATTGCCCCAGGAGGTCAGCCCGATATGCGCGGGCGCGGCGTTGGGAACGGCGCCGCCCGCCGTGATGACGCCGATGGGGCTGTTCACGGTGAGCGCACCTGCCGTCACGCCGATATCGACGGCCGCCGCGCCCGGACCGCTGAGGCTGATGCCGGCGAGTCCGTCCACCGTTCCCACCGTCAGTCCTATGTCGTTGCGGAACAGGACCTGGCTGGCGTTCGTTGCCTGCGCCGCGAAGGTGGACACCGAGTTGACGTTGCCCAGGGCGATGAGGCCGTCGGCCACCACCTTGAGGCTTCCCGCCTTGATTGCCGCACTGCCGGCCTCGGTAACCATTCCCGGCGAATTGATGACGACCATGCCGCCGGTTTCGATGTTGTTGCTCAGCGTGATATTGCCGCTCGCGGCTGTCAGGCGCACGTCGCCGCCGGTTCCGCCGTAGCCCAGCAACGGCCAGCCGTTGTTCAGGATGCCGGCCGCCGTATACGGCCCCTTGTCGGTGATGGTCGAGGTGCTCGTGCTGCTGCAGGTCGCGAACAGCCAGCAGGTCCACGTATCGACGTGGGTGACGGTATGCGCGAGGTCCGCCGACCACGTGGTGCTGCCGATGCTGAAGCTGTTCACGTCGCGATAGGTGACGTTGTAGCTCGACTGGCTGCCCCACGGGCGGAACACCGACAGAGTGTTGACGTCGTTATGCGTACCGGAAAGATCGAAGCTGCCGTCGCCGCCGAGCAGCAGGTTCTGGGCGCTGATGGTGTGGCCGCCGTCGCTGAAGCTGGTGGCCCCGTCCTTGCCGTAGATCACCAGCTTGGTAATGCCCGTCAGGTCGTGATCCAGGGTGGTGGTGCCGGTGAAGTAGATCACCAGTTCGTCGATGGTCGCGGTGGCGCTGCGATTCCAGACCGCGAGTTGCGCGTCGTTGGTCGCGCCGAGCACCAGCGACGCCGCCTGCACGTAGCTCAGCGGATTGCTGCTGCCGTCGACTGCGGTGGTCTGCGTCATGGTGCCGCCGGCGGTCAGCCGTACCTGGTTGCCGGCGACATTGGAGTTCAGCGTCATGTTCCCCGCCGCGACCAGCGAGACGTTGCCGCGCGTCGGGAAGGGCAAGGGATCGGGGGACGCATGGACCGTCAGTGCAGGACCGCTGATGACCGCCTTGCCCACCGTCACGTTGCCGCCCACCGAGCGGATGTCGATGATGCCGCCGTCGGTGCTCGTCACGCCGGAGACGGCGCCCACCGTGTCGATGGACAAGTTGCCGGCATTGACGTAGGTGAGGTCGCCGGTGAAGTTCGCCGCCAGTGTGCCGACGTTGTTGCCGGTGCTGGTGCCGCCCGGTCCCATGCTGAGATCGAAGGGCCCCGCGCCGGTCAGCAGCAGGCTGCCGCCGGTGATCGCGCCGCCGGTCTGCGTCGCGCCGGCGCCGGCGTTCAGCGTGACCCGGCCCGTGCCGGCGGCGACGTTCTGCGTCAGCGTCATGAGTCCGCCGCCGGTCAGCGTGATGTTGCCGTTGGAGGTGCCGCTGGTAATGCCGCTGCCGCCGACCGTGAAGGCATTGACGTCCGTGTAGGTCACGGCGCCCTTGGCGGCGATGGACACCGTGCTCGCGTCGTTGCCGGCCTGCGCCAGCGACACGGCGGCGTCGCTGACCACTGTCAGCGAACCGGCCGTGAGCGCGCCGGCCGTCTGCGTCACGGCGCCGTTGTTCACCGTCAACGACATGGCCGCCGTGCCCGCGTTGAGGTTCGCGCCGATCGTCAGGTTGCCGCCGGTCTTCGTCGTCGTGCCGCCGGTGACAGTCTTGGTGCCGCCGATGGTCAGCGCCAGCGTGCCGTTCGTGACGATATTTCCGGCGACCGTCAGGTCGTCCTCGTTGCGGTAGGCAAGGGAGCCGCTGACCGTGGCGGACAGGTTGGCGACGTTGTTGTACGTGTACGTGGTGGTGGCGCCGGCCGTCGCCGTCGTGTAGTTGATCAGGCTGAAGGCGCCGCTGCCGGAAAGCGTCAGCGTGTCGGCGGTCAGCGTGCCGCCCGTCTGGCTGACGCCGGCGCCGGCGATCAGGGCGATGGTCCTGCCCGTCGCGGTGAGGCTGTTGCCGATCGTCATGGCGCCGCCCGCAGCGAGCGTCAGGTCGTTGCCGCCCGTATCGATCGGCGACGCGCCGACCGTAAGGCTGCCGGTGTTGGAGACGGTCACCGCACTCGTGCCGCTCTGGATCAGCGAGTTCAGCAAGACACTCGTCGCATGGTCGCTGAAGGCGATTCCCCCGCTGGTCGCGTTGACCAGCGATGCGGACGTCGCCGAGTTCGCCGATCCCGTCAACGAAATGCCGCCGGCCGCCGTGACGCTGAGCAATCCCGCCGAGGACACGCCGCTTGCGCCGCCGGCATCGGCGATCGCCCCGCCAGACGTCAGCGTGATGCCGCCGCCGGTCGAGGTCAGCGTGCCGGAGAAGGTCATGCCGCCGGTGCCGTTCGCGAGGCTGAAGGGCGCCGTCGATGAGACGGCGGCGGACACGGTGATGGCGCCGTCGATCGATGCATCGCCAATGACGATGACGCCTGTGCCCGGTTGCAGGCGGCCGATCTCGGCGGCGGAAAGCTCGAGGGTGCCGGCGGTGCTGTCGACCGTCGAGCCGAGGTTGATCTGCTGCGTCGCGGTCAGCGGCTTCAGCGTGACGCCGCCGCCGGCCGTGGCGATGTTCTGGTTGATCGCCATGCGATCGGCCGTCAGCACCGCCGAGGCGCCGCCGGTCGTGATGCCCGAGAGGCCGCCGACCGTGCCGATGGTCAGCAGGCCCGCGTCGGTGTAGCTCAAGCCGC
This sequence comes from Rhodocyclaceae bacterium, assembly GCA_036391735.1. Lineage (GTDB taxonomy): Bacteria > Pseudomonadota > Gammaproteobacteria > Burkholderiales > Rhodocyclaceae > Nitricoxidireducens. The sequence goes on along the minus strand of DASVZI010000145.1, from coordinate 6,477 downwards.
CGTTCACGGCCGCCGCCAGGGTGCCGACGCTGTTGCCGGCCTGGTCGAGGCTGAAGGTGCCGCTGCCGACGAGCTTCAGGCCGCTTGCCGTCAGCGAGCCGCCCGACTGGTTGATGCCGCCGCCCGCCGCCGCCGTCAGCGCGATGGTACCCGCCCCTGCATTGACGTCGGCATTCAGGTTCACCGCCCCGCTGCCGACCAGCGCGATGTCCGCGCCGCCCGAGCTCACGCCGTCGACGCCGTCGATCGACGCCACCAGCACGTTCCCGCCGCCGCCATAGGTGTAGCGGATCGCCCCGTTGCCCTTGAGCGCCACGGTGCCCGAGGACGTCGCGTTGTTCGACAGCGTGAAGCCGCTGCCGGCATCGACGGCGACGTTGGCGACCGTCAGCGTCTTGCCCGCCGCCTGGGACAGCGCTCCCAGGGTCTTCAGCGACAGCGCGTTCCAGCCCGCGCCCGCCGCGATATTGTCGGCCAGCGTGATGCCGCCCGTATTGAGGACGTCGCCGACGCGCAGCAGGCCGTTGCTGCCGGTGGTGACGAGGTTCAGTTCCGCCTGGGTCAGCGAAAGCTTGCCGGCATCCTCGGCGCCGATACTGATCGCGCGGGCCGCCGACGCGGTGGTGAGGATGACCTTCGCCGCCGCGACGCCGTCGGCGTCGATGGCTTGCGCGATGTCGAGGCTGTCCGCGGCGATGCTCACGTCGCCGCCCTGGCTTATCACGCCGCTTGCGCCACCGATCGTACCGACCTGGAGCGCGACGCCGGCCTTGTTGCGGAAGCTGAAGGCGTTGCCGGCGGCCATGGCGGTGCCGCTGACCCTTGCGGCGAGCACGCCGACGACGTTGTCGGCCTGCGCCAGATCGACGCTGTCGGCGTTGGTGCCCGCGGCATAGCGGACCAGCAGTTGATCGGCGGAAATGACGCCGGCGGCCGTCTGGGTGATGCTGTCCGCCGAATCGAGGCGCACCAGCCCGCCCGTGACCGCCGCCTTGATGGCGATCGGCTGGTTGCCCGTGCTGGCAGTTTCGGCCGACTGCAGGTAGACCTGGCCGACGCTGGCGCTGCCGGTCGTCACCGCCTGGTCGATCGACAGGCCGTTCTGGGTGTCGCTGTAGATCCAAATGTCGCCGCCATGGCTCTGGATGCCGGCGACGCCGTTGACCGTGCCGATCGAGAGCGTCACGGCAGCGTTGTTCACGTTGCTGAAACTGAAGTTGCCGGTGATGTCGGCAGCCACCGTGCCGACACGGTTGGCAATTGGGCTTACCGGGGTGCCGAGCGAGAAGAAGCCGGTTCCCGTCACCGACAGTCCGGCCGCGACGATGCTGCTCCCCGCCGCCTGCGTCGCCCCCGCCCCGGCCGTCAGGATGAGGTTGCCGGTGCCGAGATCGATGCTGGACCCGGCATTCAGGCTGATGCTGCCGTTCGCGACCAGCGACAGGTTGTTGCCCGACGCCGAACTGATGACCGCGGCGCCGCCGTCGCCGCCGACGTCGGCCGTGCCGTTGATCGTGATGTTGCCGGCGGAGCCGACGTGGCCGCTCGCGGTCGAGACGGTGACGTTGCCGCCGACGAGGTTCGCGTTGATGTCGAAGTCGCTGACCTGCGAGCTGGCGCCGGCCCCGTTGTCGTAGAGGCCGCCGGTGAAGCTGCCGCCGGTGGTTGCGCCGGAGTGGACGATGGTGATGTCGGTCGGGTCGAGCAGCCAGTTGCCTGACATACCGAAGGGCGCGCGGGTATCGACGCGAGCCCCGGCGATGTCGAGCCACTGCTTGCCCGAGGTCTCGACGAAGCCGCCGTCGCCGGCCAGGGCGCCGCCGCGCGCGGAGAAGCTGCCGTAGGCGCGCGTCACGCCGTCGGCCCAGACGACGACGCGGCCGCCGTCGCCGGTATCGATCGCATCGGCTTTCAGCACGGCGCGGCGGTCGACGTACACCGCCTGGGCGTTGGCGGCGCCGCCGGCATTCGCCCCGTGAGCATCGCCGCCGACGAGGATGCTGCCGCCGCCGGTCGCGCCCGATGCGTCGATGACGGCGCCGTCGAGCAGCGCGATATGCGCGCCGCTCACCTGGATGCGGCCGCCATGGACGCCGCTGGCGTCGAGCGTGCCGCTGAGGTTCACTTCGCCGTCGCCGCCGGTCAGGATGATTTCGCCGTCCTGCTCGGCGATGCCGGCGGCGCGGATGATGCCGCCGTTGTTGACCACCGCGCCGGTGGCCCGCCGCGCCGCCATGGCGCTCAGCACCACCCGGCCGCCGTCGGCGGCGATGCGCCCGAGGTTGGTGACGCCGCCGAGGCTGTCCGCCGTGGCGGCATCGATGGTGAAATTGACCAGGCGGTCGCCCTGGACGTCGAGTGTCATGCCGCCGCCGGCCGCCAGAGCCACGCGGCCGAGCCGCGCCTCGATGCTGCCGCCCGCGAGGTTGGCGACACGGTCGCCGGCCAGCACGACATAGCCGCCGTCGCGCGCGCGCAGCAGCCCCTGGTTCTCGACGACCGCGCCGTCCTTGGCGGCGGGATCGCGCGTGAAGGCGTAGCGCCCCGCCATGAAATCGTCGTCACGGATGTTCAGCGTGGTGGCGACCAGCCCGGCCGTGTCGAGCACGGCGCCGCGGCCGAAGTAGATGCCGTTCGGGTTCACCAGGAAGATCTGGCCGTTGGCGGTCAGGCTACCGAGAATCGAGGAAGGATCGCCACCCACCACGCGGTTGAGCGTCACCGAGGTGCTGCCCGGCTGGATGAAGCTCACGCTGTTGCCGGCGCCGATGGAGAAGTTCTGCCAGTTGATGACGGCGCGCTCGGTGCTCTGGCGGATCTGCTGGCTGGTCGCGGTCTGCGTGATGCCGACCCGCGCGGGGTCGAAGCTTGCACCGCCCGGCAGCTGAGCCTGGCTGGAGGAGCCGACGAGCAGCAGCAGCAAGGCCGCGCAGCATTGCGGCCGCGTCACCGCTCCATGCCAGGCCTTGCGATCGCCCATCGCAGCTCCCCGCACTCCCGTTGGTGGCCGCCGGCGAACATGACGCAATCCCATGACGGCGGTCACTCTAGAAACTTACGCTCGCGGAGAGCCAAAGTCTAGGTCCGGTCTTGCCGTCCCCGGCGACATGGCGGTTCGACGGCCACGCCACGTCGGCCCGCACCCGAGCCTCGCGCCCGGCGAACACCGTGGTCCCGATACCCCAGCTGGAAAGGGCGTCGCGTCCGGCATAGCCGGAATTGCTGACCACCCCGCGATCGTAGAAGATCGAGACGACGCCGGCCGTCTCCGCCACAGCGTATTGGCGGCGGAACTCCACCGTCAATAGGGCGCCGACGTCCCCGCGGTACTCCGACACGCGATAGCCGCGCACGCTGTCAGGGCCGCCGATGCTGAACTTTTCGGTGTCGGGCACCGAACCCGCGCCGACCATGCCGCTCACGCGAGTGAACATGTCCCAGTGAGGCGACATGCCGGCGAGATGGTCGGCATTGAAGTCCAGCTTGCCGCGCAGCGCTTCCGGATTGTTGCCGTAGTTGTTGCGGAAATTGCTCGAGTAGGCCGCCGACACGTTGGTGTTGGAAGAATCCTCGTGTACCCAGTTGGCGGCGAAGCCGACGTTCGCGACGGTGAGCCGGCTGCGCGACAGCGGCGTGTCGAGGGCGGACTGGCTGGCCAGCGTCGACTTGACCCCGCCGCTGAGGAAGATGTTGGAGACGCGGCTGCGCCGCAGCGGATAGCTGAGCGAGATCTCGCTGCTGTCCACCAGCCCTTCGATGCCGAGCGCCGCGAAATCGCCGGCGATGCGATAGTTGACGCGCGAGGCCGCGGCCGCGAGGCGCAGGCCGTCGGCGCCGATCGGCAGGCTGTAGCCGACGCGATCGTAATGCATCAGGCTGCGTTCCGCGCGCAGCACGCGCCAGGTCAGCTGGTCGCCGATGCCGAGCGGGTTGTTCCATTCGAGGCCGACGTCATAGCGCTGCGCGCCAGCCTCCTTGCGTCCCGAGTTGTTGACCTGGAAGGTCGCGCGCAGCGGCTTCTCCTCGAGTGCCACCGTCGCGTCGGTGTCGCCCTGCTTCGCGCCCGGTGCCAGCGTGACGCGCGCCTGCAGGCCGGGCAGGTCGTTCACGAGCAGCATGTCGCGCTCCAGCTCGCCGATGGTGACCTGCCGCTCGCCCAAGACCGGCGCGAGGTAGGGCGCGAGAAACTCCTCGGTGTAGCGCGATCCGCCGGTGAAGGCCAGCCGCCCGATGTGGCCCTCCACCACCTGGATGACCACCAGGCCGTCGGTGACCTTCTGCACCGGCACGAACGCGCCCGCCACCGGATAGCCGAAATCGCGGTAGAAGCGCGTGATGGCGTCGGCCGCCCGGTTGAGGTCGTAAAGGTTGAGCTGCAGGTCGACGAAGCGCTCCACGACACGGCGCAAGCGCGCTTCGGTGAAGACCGTGTTGCCGACGAAATGGAAGCCCTTGACGGTGAAGCGCCGGCCGTTGCGCTCGAGTTTCGAGGGCGAGTAGTCCTGCTGGAAGATGAACTCCGCCGGTCCGGCGGGCGCGCGCTCGCGCCGGTTCTCGAGGCCTTCGATCACCGCGCCCGGCGTCGGCGGTGTCTGCGCGGCCGCCGTGCCTGCAAGCGCAAGGGCCAGCGGCGCCCACGATCTCAAGCGGCGCATGGCGAAGCGTGGCCCCATGCGACGGACCTAGCGGCGCTGGGTCGCCTGGCGTGCCTGCCAGTCGGAGAGCATCTTCTCGACCTGGGCGCGCTGCGCGGGCGTCAGCTTGCGATCGGTGGCATCGCGGTTGAGCGCACCGTTGTTGCTGCCGCCGCCGGCGGCGAGGGTGAACCAGAAATTGGCCTCGACCAGGCTCTCGGGCACGCCGCGTCCAAGTCCGACGAGCACCCCGAGGTTGTTCTGCGCGGCCGGATTGCCCTGCTCCGCCGCGCGCCGATACCAGACGCCCGCCTGCCGGTAGTCCTGCGCCACGCCGAGCCCGCGCTCGTAGAGAACGCCGAGGTTGTTCTGCGCCTGCGCCAGCCCCTTCTCCGCCGCGGCCCGGTAGAGCCGCGCCGCCTCCTGGAGATCGCGGGCGACGCCGAGTCCCTTCTCGTGGAGCACGCCCAGGTTGTTGCGGGCGTTCGCGTCGCCGCGCAACGCGGCCTTGCGGTACCAGCCGGCGGCCGCGGCGTAGTCCTGCTTGACGCCCCAGCCCCGCTCGAACAGTACGCCGTAATTGTTCTGCGCCGAGGCGTTGTTCTGGCCGGCAGCCTTGCGGTACCAGTCGGCTGCCGCGGCATAGTCCTGCTTGACGCCCCAGCCGCGCTCGTACAGCACGCCGATGTTGTTCTGCGCGTTGCTGTCGCCTGCCTGGGCCAGCGGCAACCAGGCCTGCATGGCCGCCTCGTAGTCGGCGCGCTTGACGGCATCGATGCCGGCCTGGAGAGGCGTTTCGGCCCATGCCATGCCCGCCAGGGCGAAGCTCATGACCAGGATGACGACTTGCAGGGAAAGGCGCGATCTCATGCTCATGCACTCCGATTCCACCATGGCAGAATGGATTATAGGCATAGCTCTTCCGTACGGCATCATGTCGCGGACATCGGCAGCCATGCCGCGACGCATCCTTGCCGGCAGCCGCCCATGGTCCTACCATGGGCTTGCAGTCACCCGCAAGGTATGAGAGGCTGCGCACAATTCCACATCGTGGCCACTGCCTATGCATACCGCCGCGGGCTTCGCCCGGCAGTTTCCGCAGATCGCCGCCGACCTCGGCCCCGACAATCTTCGGGTGCTGCTCGACATGATGTCGGAGCTCGACATGCCGGCGTCACGCAAGATCATTCGCGACCGCATGCCGGTCGATTCGCTCTACTTCATCCTCGACGGCCGCATGGCGATCTCCATCGAGGAAGGCGGCCGTCAGATTCCCCTCGGCGAATCGGGCCCCGGCGAGTGGCTCGGCGAGGTCTCCGTGCTGTCCGGCGAAATGCTCGCCAGCTCGACGGTAACGACGTTGACACCCGTCAAGCTGCTGCGCCTCAAGCACCAGGCCTTCGAGGACCTGCTGCACCAGCGTCCGCAGGTGGCTTCAGTGCTGCTGCGGCAGCTCACCGACATGCTGGCCGATCGCCTCAAGACCTCGCTCGCCTCCGGCATGGCGCCGATCAAGGCGGCTGCGCTCGATCAGTCGTCGGCGCCGAAGGGGCTGCTGTGGTCGCTGATCGGTGGTGGTGGAGGTTGAGGATGAGATTCGACGATCCGGCTCTCGCTACGTGGGCCGACGGGGTGCCCTGTTTCGCTCCGTGTCCCCCGGCGGACAAGGGCGATAAGGCGTCCGCCTCCTCCTTTACCTACGCGAAACAGGGCACCCCATCGGCCCAGGAACGGTGGCAGCGACTTGAGGCCAACAGCAAGGACATCAAGCCGGGGGTGGCGGGGGAGTGCCGACGCGTAGGTAGAGGAGGAGGCCCGGGCCTTTGCCTCATCCGGGCCGGGG
>DASVZI010000144.1:0-6337 GCA_036391735.1 Rhodocyclaceae bacterium | reverse complement strand
CATCGTCCGCAAGCTGCGGGCGGCGCGGCCCGGCATCTCGATCTCCACGGACTTCATCGTCGGCTTCCCCGGCGAGACGGACGAGGACTTCGAGAAGACCATGAAGCTGATCGACGAGATCGGCTTCGACGCCAGCTTCTCCTTCATCTTCAGCCCGCGGCCCGGCACGCCCGCCGAGGAGATGCCCGATGAGACGCCGGCCGAGGTGAAAACTGCGCGCATCATGCGGCTGCAGAAGCGCATCGAGGAGCAGGCCTTCGCCATCTCGCAGGCGATGGTCGGTACGCTGCAGCGCGTGCTGGTGGAGGGCCATGCCAAGAAGAACCCCGCCGAACTTGCCGGCCGTACGGACAACAACCGTGTCGTCAACTTCGCCGGCAACGCGCGGCTGATCGGCCGCTTCGTCGAGTTGCGCATCGTGCATGCCTATCCGCACAGCCTGCGCGGCGAGATCGAGACGCGCGAATCATGACGCCGCCGCGGCCGCTCGACCTCACGCTGCAGCCCGCCGACAACGAGCGGCTCGCCAACTTCTGCGGCCCGCTCGACGAGAACCTGCGCCAGATCGAGACCGCCTACGACGTCACCATCACGCGGCGCGGCGAGCGGCTGCGCATTGCCGGCGACGTCGCTCACGCGCGGCTGGCGCACCAGGCGCTGCAGCATTTCTACGAGCTGGCGAAGCAGCCGCTGTCAATCGACGAAATCCAGCTTGGGCTGGTCGAGCTGCGCAACCGCAGCCAGGCGGTGCAGCCGCCGGTGAGCCTGCTGACGCGCAAGTCGGACCTGCATGGCCGCACCAAGAACCAGGTGCAGTACCTGCGCCAGATCCAGGAACACGACATCACCTTCGGCATCGGTCCGGCGGGCACCGGCAAGACCTATCTCGCGGTGGCCTCCGCCGTCGACGCCTTCGAGCGCGACATGGTTCAGCGCATCGTGCTGACGCGGCCGGCGGTCGAGGCCGGCGAGCGTCTCGGCTTCCTGCCCGGCGACCTGGCGCAGAAGGTCGACCCCTACCTGCGCCCGCTCTACGACGCGCTCTACGACCTGATGGGCTTCGACAAGGTGGCGCGCATGTTCGAGAAGCAGACCATCGAAATCGCGCCGCTCGCCTACATGCGCGGCCGCACGCTCAACCACGCCTTCATCATCCTCGACGAGGCGCAGAACACCACGCCCGAGCAGATGAAGATGTTCCTCACGCGCATCGGCATCGGCGCCAAGGCGGTGGTCACCGGCGACATCACCCAGATGGACCTGCCGAAAGGCCACAAGTCGGGACTCGTCGAGGCGCGCCGCATCCTCGCCGACGTGCGCGGGCTGGCCTTCACCGATTTCGACGCCTCCGACGTGGTGCGCCATCCGCTGGTGGCGCGCATCGTGTCGGCCTACGAGACGCATGGCAAAGAACAGCAGTAAGCCGAGCCTTTCGCTCAGCGTGCAATACGGCTGCAACGGCGATGCACTACCCTCGCGTCCTTTCGTGCGGCGCTGTGTCAGCGCAGCGTGCGAAGCGCCGGCCCAGGTGACCGTGCGCTTCGTCGACGCCGAGGAAGGCCGCGAGCTCAACGCCGGCTATCGCCACAAGGACTACGCCACAAACGTGCTTTCGTTCCCCTACGAGACCGACCCGACGGTCGTCGGCGACCTGGCGATCTGCCTGCCCGTGGTGCTGAAGGAGGCGGCGGCGCAGGGCAAGGCGCCGGAAGCCCACTTCGCCCACCTGATCGTGCATGGTATGCTGCATCTGCAGGGCTACGATCACGAGACCGGCCCCGAGGATGCTGCGCTCATGGAGGCGAAGGAGCGCGAGATCCTGGCCAGGCTCGGATTCCCAGATCCGTACTGAACAACAACATGGACCCTTCCCCTAGTCGGCCGACCTTGCTCGAGCGGCTCTCCGCGCTGCTGATGCGCAAGCCCGAGGACCGCGAACAACTGCTGGACCTGCTGCGCGGCGCCTTCGAGCGCAACTTGCTGGACTCCGATGCCCTCACCATCATCGAAGGCGCCCTGCAGGTCTCCGACATGCAGGTGCGCGACATCATGGTGCCGCGCGCCCAGATGGACGTCGTCGACATCGCGGACACCCCCGAGCACATCGCCGAGCTGGCGATCGAGGCGGCGCACTCGCGCTTTCCGGTGATCGGGGAGAACCGCGACGACGTCATCGGCATCCTGCTGGCCAAGGAGCTGCTGCGCTACTTCGCCGGCAAGGAATTCGACCTGCGCGACAGCCTGCGTCCGGCGGTCTTCGTGCCGGAATCGAAGCGGCTCAACGTGCTGCTCCGCGAGTTCCGTGCCTCGCGCAACCACATGGCGATCGTCGTCGACGAATACGGCGGCGTGGCCGGGCTGGTGACCATCGAGGACGTGCTCGAGCAGATCGTCGGCGACATCGAGGACGAATACGACTTCGACGAGGCCGCCGACAACATCGTGCTGGACAACGCCGGCCGCTATCGCGTCAAGGCGACCACCGAGATCGGCGACTTCAATGCCGCCTTCGGCACGGCGTTCTCGGACGAGGAGTTCGACACCATCGGCGGGCTGGTGATCCACCAGCTCGGCCGCCTGCCCAAGCGCAACGAGGTGGTCCAGCTCGACGGCCTGCGCGTGCAGGTGCTGCGTGCCGACAGCCGCCGCGTGCATACGCTGCTGGTCGATCCGCAGCGCGGGCTCAAGCTCGCCGGCGAATGAGGTCTTCCCGCCAGCCGCTTGCCGCATTCGTCCTCGGCGCGGCGACGGTCGGCGGCTTCGCCCCGTTCGGCATCTTCTTCCTGCCTTTCCTCACGCTGATCTGGTTGCTGCAAGCCTGGCGGGAGGCCAGCCCTCGCAGGGCGGCCATGCTGGGCTGGTGCTTCGGGCTGGGCTTTTTCCTCGCCGGCGTGTCCTGGGTCTATGTCAGCCTCAAGGTCTTCGGCGGCATGGCCATGCCGCTGGCGGCACTGGCGACGCTGCTGCTGTGCGCGGTCCTGGCGCTCTATCCGGCTTCGGTCGGCTACGCCTTCGCGCGATTGCGCAGCGGCGGTCCGCTGCGCGACGCCTTCCTCGCGGCCGGTCTGTGGACGCTCGGCGAATGGCTGCGCGGCTGGCTGTTCACCGGCTTCCCCTGGCTCTCGATCGGCTACTCGCAGTCGCCGCCGAGCCCCCTGGCCGGCTTCGCGCCCGTGTTCGGCGTCTACGGCGTGGGCCTCGCGGCCGTGCTGGTGGCGGCGCTCGCCGCGGCGCGCCGCTACCTGGCCCTTGGCCTGCTCGCCGCGCTGGCGGTCGCCGGCTTTCTTCTGCGCAGCATCGCCTGGACCCATCCCGAGGGCGCGCCGCTGACGGTCGCCCTGCTCCAGGGCAACATTCCGCAAGGGCTCAAGTGGGACCCGCAGCGCGCGGTGCTGTCGCTGCAGACCTATGCCGCGCTGGCGCAGCGCCATCCGGCCGACCTGACGGTGCTTCCCGAGACGGCGATACCCCTGTTCTTCGACGAGACGCCGCGCGATTTGCTGACCGACCTCACGCAGCACGGTCCGGCCCTGGTCGGCGTCGTGGTCAGGCTGCGCGAGGACGGCCAGGCCGAGGGCTACACCAACGGCGCCGTCGCGGTGACGCGGCGGGGCGACGACTTCAGCGTCGGTGCCTATGCCAAGCGCCACCTGGTGCCGTTCGGCGAATACGTTCCGCCCGGATTCGCGTGGTTCTTCAACTTCGTCAGCATCCCGATGTCGGATTTCACGGCAGGCCCCGCGGTGCAGGCGCCGCTCGTCGTCGCCGGGCAGAAGATCGCGCCTACCATCTGTTACGAGGACCTCTTCGGCGAGGAGTTGATCCGGGCGCTGCCGGCGGCAACCCTGCTGGTCAATCTCTCCAATACCGCCTGGTTCGGCGATTCGCTGGCTCAGCCGCAGCATCTGCAGATCTCGCGCATGCGCGCGCTCGAGACAGGCCGTCCGATGCTGAGATCGACCAACACCGGCATGACCGCCGCGATCGGTCCGGACGGCGCGCTCGCCGGCGTGCTCGAACCCTTCACCACCGGGGCCTTGACGGTCCAGGTCCAGGGCTACGCGGGCGTCACGCCCTTCATGCGCTACGGCAACACCGGCGCCGTGGTGCTGGCGCTGCTCGCCTGCGCGCCCGCTTTGCTGCGGCGCAAGCGCGGCGCCTGACGGGCGCGCGTATACTCGGCGGCGCCCTCAACGGAAGCGAAAGCATGGATGCCGAAAAGATCGAATGGTCGCCGGCGCTGGCCCTCGGCAACGCCACGATCGACCGCCAGCACGAGAAGCTATTCGACGTCGCCGCTGCCATGGTCGAGGACCGCGACCAGATGCGGGCGATGCGCACGCTCGCGGCGCTCAGCGAATACGTGATCGTGCATTTCCGCGACGAGGAGAAGATCCTCGAGGAGGCCGGTTATCCCGGCCTGGCCGAGCACAAGAAGCTTCACGACGCTTTCCGCTCGCGGCTGGCGAGGCTCTATGCCAACGCCGGCGGCATGACGCTCGACGCCATCGCCGCACAGGTGCGCGTGCTGGTGAACGAGTGGCTGGCGAACCACATCATGGTTGCCGACCGCGAGTACATGAAGTTCCTGAGCGGTCGCTAGGTCGGCAAGGCGGCGCGGCCGATCAGCGGGCCGTGCAGGAGGAAGGCGAAGGCCAGCCATGCGGCAAGGCCGACGGCGAATGCCAGCGCGTCGCGCGCGGCCGAACCCGGCGGGTAGACGACGCCGGCTGCGGCATCGCGGCGCACCGACGCCCGATAGTCGAACACCGCCCAGGCGAGGAAGCTGCCGAACAGCAGCAGGTCCTCCAGCCGGCCATTGGCGGGCAGGTGCGCGATGGCCCAGACGCCGACGCCTGCCACCATCGGATGGCCGAGGGCAGCCTTGATGCGCGTATCGGGAAGGTAGCCGGCGACCATCAGCACGAAGGCGGGCAACATCAGCAGAACCGTCGCCCAGCGCAGTGCGTTCGGCGCCGCCCAAAGCGGCACCGAGACGGCGCGCGCCAGCCCGAATCCCCAGACGATCAGGGCCAGGCCGGTCAGCGAAACGGCGCCGTAGAGCGCACGCCAGCGCTCCCGCCCCAGGCGCTCCAGTTGGGCCGAGCGCCAGGAGTCGCCGTAGATGCGCACGCCATGGGCGCCGAGGAAGGTGGCAAGGCCAAGCACGAGGACGGTCATCGGCGGCGCTCCGGCTTACGGACGATCGCATATCGTACCCGCGGCTCCCGGGAACTGGGAAACCGGGCGCTTCCCTTGTAAAATCGCGCTTTTGCAAAATCCGCAGGTCTTTTCATGGCTTCGCCGAAACCCACCTTCCAGGAAATCATCCTCCAGCTCCAGCAATTCTGGGGACGCCAGGGCTGCGCGCTGCTCCAGCCGTACGACATGGAGGTTGGCGCAGGCACCAGCCATACCGCGACTTTCCTGCGCGCCCTCGGCCCCGAGCCATGGAAGGCCGCCTACGTGCAGCCGTCGCGGCGCCCCAAGGACGGCCGCTACGGCGAAAACCCGAACCGCATGCAGCACTACTACCAGTACCAGGTGGTGCTGAAGCCCGCGCCGGCCAACATCCTCGAACTCTATCTCGGCTCGCTCGAGGCGCTCGGCTTCGACCTGAAGAAGAACGACATCCGCTTCGTCGAGGACGACTGGGAAAACCCGACGCTGGGCGCCTGGGGACTGGGCTGGGAAGTCTGGCTCAACGGCATGGAAGTCACGCAGTTCACCTATTTCCAGCAGGTCGGCGGCATCGACTGCAAGCCGATCACCGGCGAGATCACCTACGGCATCGAGCGCCTGGCGATGTACCTGCAGGGCGTCGAGAACGTCTTCGACCTGCGCTGGACCGAGACGCTCAGCTACGGCGACGTCTATCACCAGAACGAGGTGGAGCAGTCGGCCTACAACTTCGAGCACTCCGACGCCGAGTTCCTGTTCCACGCCTTCGGCGCGCATGAGAAGCAGGCCAAGCACCTGATGGACGAGAAGCTCGCGCTGCCGGCCTACGAGCAGGTGCTCAAGGCCGCGCACACCTTCAACCTGCTCGATGCGCGCGGCGCGATCTCCGTCACCGAGCGCGCGGCCTACATCGGGCGCATCCGCAACCTGGCGCGCTCGGTTGCGCAGAGCTATGTCGACAGCCGCGCCAGACTGGGCTTCCCGATGGCGCCACGGCCACATGCCGAGGAAGTGCTGGCCCAACTCGAAGCGAAGAAGGTGGCGGCATGAAGAACCTGCTCGTCGAACTGTTCGTCGAAGAACTGCCGCCCAAGGCGCTCAAGAAGCTGGGCGAGTCCTTCGCGCAGACGCTGTCGCAAAGCCTGAAGGCGCAAGG
>DASVZI010000143.1:0-15191 GCA_036391735.1 Rhodocyclaceae bacterium | reverse complement strand
TGCCAGACGTCCGGTTTTCAGCCACGACCAGCCTTGGGTGATGCCGTAGAGCAGGCCGGCGCGGTAGGCGTCGCCGCAACCGGTGGGATCGACGACGTCATCCGGTTTAACGCCGGGAACGAGCGTACGTTGACCGTCGGCGTAGATTTCGGACCCGTTGGCGCCCAGCGTGACGATCAGCGCCTTCACGTCGCCCGCCAGATCGGCGACGCTGCGACCCGTGCGCTCGACCAACAGCTTCGCTTCGTAGTCATTGACCGTACAGTAATCGGCGAGTTTCAGGAAGGCCAGCAGCTCCTCGCCGTTGAACATCGGCAGGCCCTGGCCCGGATCGAAGATGAAGGGAATGCCGGCCGCGTGGAGGTCGCGCGCGTGCGTGAGCATGCCGTCGCGGCCGTCGGGCGCGACGATGGCGAGCTTGACGCCCTCGGTATCGGCGATCCGGTTGGCGTGCGAATGGTTCATCGCGCCGGGATGGAAGGCCGTGATCTGGTTGTCGTCGAGGTCGGTGGTGATGAAGGCCTGCGCGGTGAAGCTGCCGGGGATCTCGCGCACGTGGCGCGCGTCGAGCTCGAGGTGATGCAGCCGCTGCATGTAGGGCCCGCTGTCGTCGCCGACGCTCGCCATGATGAGCGGATCGCCGCCGAGCAGCCGCAGGTTGTAAGCGATGTTGCCCGCGCAGCCGCCGTACTCGCGCCGCATGTCGGGCACCAGAAAGGCGACGTTCAGGATGTGGATCTGCTCGGGCAGGATGTGGTTCTTGAAGCGGTCGTGGAACACCATGATGGTGTCGTAGGCCAGCGAGCCGCAGATGAGGGTCTTGGGCATGAGCTTCAGGGATAGAAAAGGTAAAGTTGGTAGCCGGCGGCAGGAATGCCGGGCGCGTCGACCAGCAGGTTGACCGCCACTTCGCTGTCGGCGGCGAAGCCCGCGGCGAGCGCGTCCGGCGTGAGGTAGTCGGCCGGCGCCAGCACGCGGCGCACCAGCGGCTTCTCGTTGATATCGCTGAGCGTCAGTTCCAGGTCCGGGAACTGCTGGGCGAACGGCGCACGGTTCTTCAGCGAGGCGGACAAAGCGAGCTTGCCGCCTGCATCAGGAGAAAGACTGGAGGTTTCGATGCCGAGCAGGTCGGGTTTGCGCGGCAGCGGCACGTTGCAGCCGACCGGCACGCAGAGCGCCTCGAGCAGCGGCTTGGCGCCCGGCGACAGCACCGCGAGCTCGGTGCGGTAATGGATGGCCGCCTGCATCAGCAGGACGAAGAGGGCGACCACGGACGCGAGGACCCACGGCAGGCGGCTTGGCCTGGGTTCGTCGTGCAGCAGCGGCTCGAGCCCGGGCGCGTCGGCGCCGTCCTCTTCCTCGGATGCCGCGTCCTCTGGCTCTTCGGTCGGCGCCGCGGTTTCCGCCGAAGGCTCCGCAGACATCGCTTCCTCGGGGGGAAGCTCGATAGCCGCAGCCGGTGTCGCCGGCAGTTCCGGGGGGGGCGCCGTGTCGGCGGCGGCGGTCTCCGCAGCCTGCGGCGGAATCGGAGCAGGCTGCGGAGCCTGTTGCGCAGCCGCTTCCGGGGCGGCATCTTGCTGGAGCGGGGGGCGAGGATCGTCGGCGATCGCAGCCGGCGCCGCGGCGTCCGTCTGCACGGGAACCACATGCGGCGGCGCGGGCACGGCCTGCGCCGCCGCCTCGATCAGGGATTCGAGTGCATCGAAGACTTCCTGGCAGGCGCCGCAGCGCACGCGTCCGTGACGCGCCTTCAGTTGATCGGGGGTGACGCGGAACGTCGTCGCGCAGCGCGGGCAGCGCGTCAGCACGGGGCGCGGTCCCCTTCGAGCCTGACCCAGCCTTCCTCGGTGGCGCCGACGCGCAGCGCGAGCCACGGCGCATAGGCGTCGATGACCTGCTGCGCCTGGGTTTCCAGCACGCCGGAGAGGGCGATTCGTCCGCCCGGCGCGACGCGGCCCGACAGCAGCGGTGCCAGGACGCAGAGCGGATTGGTCAGGATGTTGGCCACGACGCGATCGAAGGTCTCGTCGAGCGGCGCCCGCGTGTGGCGCAAGTCGAGCTTGACGCCGTTGCGCTCCGCATTCTCGTGGGCGGCGGACAGCGCGTTGTCGTCGATGTCCACGCCCACCACGCTCCTGGCGCCGAGCTTGGCAGCCGCGATGCCGAGGATGCCGGAGCCGCAGCCGTAGTCCAGGACATGTTCATGGCCGCCAATGTTAGCGCAGAGCCAGTCGAGGCAGAGTCGCGTGGTCGGGTGCGAGCCGGTGCCGAAGGCCATGCCGGGGTCAAGCTGGAGGCAGATCGCCTGCGGATCGGGCGCGGCGTGCCAGGATGGAACGATCCAGAGCCGTTCGTTGATGCGGATCGGCTCGAATTGCGCCTGGGTAAGCTGGACCCAGTTCTCCTCGGGCACCTCGGTGAACTCGATCTCCGGAACCTCCAGCACCCCGACTTCGCGGCAGGCGGTGGCGATGCGCTCGGCCAGTTCGTCGCCGGGCTCGAACAGTGCGACGACGCGGCTGGTGGCCCACAGCGGCGTCGAGGGGCTGCCCGGCTCGCCGAACTGCGGCGTTTCCCGGTCGGTGCCGGCATCGGCATCCTCGACGCTGACGGACAAGGCGCCCTGCCCGAGCAGGGCCTCCGAGAGCGCTTCCGCGTGTTCCGCGTCAGTCGCGAGCGCGGCGCTGATCCACACGGATCACTTCCCCTCGCCGGCCTTGGCGCGCGCCGCCAGCTTCTCTTCCAGGTAATGGATGCTGGCGCCGCCCTGGATGAAGCGCTCGTCCATCATCAGCTCCTGGTGCAGCGGGATGTTGGTCTTGATGCCGTCGACCATCATTTCCGACAGCGCGATGCGCATGCGCCGGATCGCCTGGTCGCGCGTATCGCCGTAGGCGATGAGCTTGCCGATCATCGAGTCGTAGTTGGGCGGCACGGTGTAGCCGGTGTACGCGTGCGAATCGACGCGGATGCCCGGGCCGCCGGCCGGATGCCAGTTGAGGATCTTGCCGGGCGAAGGAGTGAACTTGAACGGGTCCTCGGCATTGATCCGGCACTCGATCGCGTGGCCGCGCGTTTCGATGTCGCGCTGGCGGAACCAGAGCTTCTCGCCGGCGGCAATGCGCACCTGCGCCTGCACGATGTCGATGCCGGTCGTCAGTTCGGTCACCGGGTGCTCGACCTGCACGCGGGTGTTCATCTCGATGAAGTAGTACTCGTTGTCCTCGTAGAGGAACTCGAAGGTGCCCGCGCCGCGGTAGCCGATGCGGCGGCAAGCCTCGGCGCAGCGTTCGCCGATGCGGGCGAGGATGCGGCGATTGACCTCGGGGGCCGGGGCCTCCTCGATCACCTTCTGGTGGCGGCGCTGCATCGAGCAGTCGCGCTCGCCCAGCCAGACCGCGTTCTTGTGGTTGTCCGCGAGGATTTGGATCTCGATATGGCGGGGGTTCTCGAGAAACTTCTCCATGTACACCATCGGGTTGCCGAAAGCCGCCTGGGCCTCGGCACGCGTGGTGTTGACCGCGTTCGACAGGGCCGCCTCGGTATGCACCACCCGCATGCCGCGTCCGCCGCCGCCGCCCGCGGCCTTGATGATCACCGGATAGCCGATTTCGCGGGCGATCTTCACCACTTCTTTCGGATCTTCGGGCAGCGCACCCTCGGACCCCGGCACGCAGGGCACGCCGGCTGCCTTCATGGCGTCCTTGGCGCTCACCTTGTCGCCCATGAGGCGGATGGTCTCGGGCTTCGGACCGATGAACACGAAACCGGATTTCTCGACGCGCTCGGCGAAGTCGGCGTTTTCCGAGAGAAAGCCGTAGCCGGGATGGATGGCCTCGGCGTCGGTCACTTCCGCCGCGCTGATGATCGCCGGGATGTTGAGGTAGCTGTGGCTGGAAGCGGCGGGCCCGATGCAGACCGACTCGTCCGCCAGCTTTACGTACTTGGCTTCGGCGTCGACCTCGGAATGGACGGCAACGGTCTTGATGCCGAGTTCGCGACAGGCGCGGAGGACGCGAAGGGCGATTTCCCCTCGGTTCGCGATGAGAACTTTCTCGAACATGCTCTTATCTTCGCGCAATTACTCGTACACGAAGAGCGGCTGGCCGTATTCCACCGGCTGGCCGTTCTCGACAAGGATTGCCTTGATGGTGCCCGAGACTTCCGCTTCGATCTCGTTCATGAGCTTCATTGCCTCGATGATGCACAGGGTGTCGCCCTGTTTGAAGGACTGGCCGACTTCGACGAAGGCCGCGGCGCCGGGGCTGCCCGAGCGATAGAAGGTGCCCACCATCGGCGCCTTGACGATCTTGCCTTCGGGCTGGGCGGGTGCGGCCGCCGCTGCCGGGGCCGGCGCGGCGGCCGGAACGGCGTGTTGGGCGACCGGCGCGGCCTGCGGCAGCATCACCGTCGTCTGTGCGGGCGCGACGGAATGCTTCGCGATTCGAATCTTTTCTTCCCCTTCGCTGATTTCCAGCTCGGAGATGCCCGAGTTTTGGACGAGGTCGATCAAGGTCTTGAGTTTTCGGAGATCCATGGTTATTCCCTGCGTTGCGGGGCGAAGCGCCCCAGGCGGACTAAGGCCGCCGGATACGGGCCAGCGCCGCGTCGAGGGCCAGTTCATAGCCCTGGGCGCCGAAGCCGCAAATCACGCCGACGGCGATGTCGGAGAAATACGAGTGTTGGCGGAATGCTTCCCGCGCGTGGATATTGGAAAGGTGAATTTCGATGAACGGGATGGCCACACCCGCGAGGGCGTCGCGCAAGGCGACGCTGGTATGCGTATAGCCGCCCGGGTTGATGATGATGAATTCGATGCCCTCGGCCGCGGCTGCCTGCACCCGGTCGATGAGTTCCCCTTCGCTGTTGCTCTGATAGCTCTCGATCTGCACCCCGCCGGCGCGTGCCCGCGCTTCCATCGCCGCATGGATGTCGGCGAGCGTCTGGTGTCCGTAGATTTCGGGTTCGCGCCGCCCCAAAAGGTTGAGGTTGGGGCCGTGCAGCACCAGGATCCGAGGCCCCTGGTCGTTCGATGCGCCGCCCGATTGCCGGTGGGTTTGCTTGGACATGGGCGCTAGTTTGCCGCAAATGCCAGCAACTTGTCCAGTCCGCCTGTAACCTTGGCGTTATTGTGGTTCTTGTTGGAGCAGGGCTGTCACGGCCTCGATGCGCGCGCGCTGGGCGCTGCGCCCCGTATGCGGACTGCGCTGCTGCCTGCGTTCCGCAAGGTAGGGATAGATGGAGAGCCTGACCGGTACCCCGTCCCAATCGAGGCTCAGTTGCGCCTCCATGCCGTCGGCCCGCCCGCGCGACTTCTCGTCAATTTCGTAGGGAATGTTGCGGGATAGCAGCATGATCTCCACGTCCTTGGCGCTATCCGCGTATAGCTCGATGTCGATGCCCGCATAGCGGCCCGCCGTGCCGTCGAGTACCGGGCCGGTCAGGTAGGGCCGAAAATCGGCGAGGAACTCCATGACCTCCACGGCGATCTCTCGCAAGGCCCGAATCCGGTCCGCGTGCTCCTCGTCCTGATAGATGGCCTGGTAGGCGCGCAGTTCGGCCTCGATCTCGTCGTTGGTGGGCAAGGCGTCGAGCTCGGTGGCGCCAAGCGCCTTGGTTGCCTTTCGCTTGGCGTAGCCGTAGTCGGAGATGCCGTCCTCCGCCATCATGCGGGCGGCGAGCCCGGCGATCTCGCGACGCAGGAGGTTGCCGGCGGCAGAAGGCTTGCGGCGGGGCATGGCGGGCGGATGGCGAGAGGCCATCGGTTAGAATCCGTGGTTCATTATTGCACGACGGCAGTCCTCACATGCACATCCACATCCTCGGCATCTGCGGCACCTTCATGGGCGGTATCGCCTTGCTGGCGCGGGCCGCGGGACATCGGGTCACCGGCTGCGACGCCAACGTCTATCCGCCGATGAGCACGCAGCTCGAGGCCGAGGGTATCGGGCTGATAGAGGGCTACGGCGTGGAGCAGACGGCCCTGGATCCCGACCTTTACGTCGTGGGCAATGCGATCTCCCGCGGCAATCCCCTGCTCGAGGAGATCCTCAACCGCAATCTGCCCTACGTTTCCGGCCCGCAGTGGCTGGCGGACAATATCTTGCGTGGACGCTGGGTCCTGGGCGTAGCGGGTACTCACGGCAAGACGACCACCACCTCCCTGCTGGCGTGGATACTGGAAGACGCGGGGCTCAACCCGAGCTTTCTGGTCGGCGGCGTGCCCCAGAACTTCGGGCTTTCGGCGCGCCTGACCGATTCCCCATTCTTTGTCATCGAGGCGGACGAGTACGACACCGCTTTCTGCGACAAGCGGTCAAAATTCGTGCATTACCGGCCCCGCACGGTCATCCTCAATAATCTGGAATTCGATCATGCCGACATCTTCGCGGATCTTGGCGCAATCGAGACGCAATTCCATCATCTCGTGCGGACTTTGCCGGGCGAAGGCCTCATTGTCGCCAATGGGCGGGAAGCATCGCTCAAGCGGGTGCTGGCGCGGGGTTGCTGGACCCCGGTCGAATGGTTCGAGTCGGTGCAAGGCTGGCAGGCCGGCTCCGCGGACGAGGCAGGCAATTTCGAGGTGAGCCTGGCGGGCGTGTCCGTCGGCCGCGCGCAAGTCGACCTGCTCGGCGCCCATAACCGTGCCAACGCGGTGGCGGCCCTTGCTGCGGCAAGGCATGCGGGGGTGCCGGTTGCCGCCGGTTTGGCGGCGCTCGGGAGGTTCAAGGGCATCAAGCGCCGGCTGGAGGTCCGCGGCACGGTCCGGGACATTACGGTGTACGACGATTTTGCCCACCATCCCACGGCAATCGCCGTGACGCTGGAGGGCTTGCGCCAGCGGGTTGGACAGGCCCGCGTACTGGCCATCCTGGAGCCGCGCTCGAACACCATGAAGCTCGGTACCATGAAGGCGCAGCTGCCGGGGAGCCTGGCGGGCGCCGACCTGGTCTTCTGCTACGCGAAGAATCTTGGCTGGGATGCGGCGGAGGCCTTGGCGCCGATGGGCGCCAAAGCCGTCGCCTACGACGACCTGGACGCCATGGTCGCCGCCATTGCGAAGGCCGCCGCGCCGGGCGACCAGCTTCTGGTCATGAGCAACGGCGGCTTCGGCGGGATCCACGAGAAGCTGCTGACCGCGCTTTCGGCCTGACGAAGGCGCGCTGACCAAAGAAAAAGGGCAGCCTGGGCTGCCCTTGGGTAGCTACCGAGCCGCCTTCTCAGACCTGCGCGGCCAGCGTTCCCTTCATCTTCTGCAGCGCCTTGGCCTCGATCTGGCGGATGCGCTCGGCGGAGACGCCGTATTCGGCAGCCAGTTCGTGCAGCGTGGCTGCTTCCTCGCCGTCCTCGACCAGCCAGCGGCGCCGCACGATGTTGCGGCTGCGCTCGTCGAGCGCGTCCAGGGCGGAGTGCAGGCCTTCGTTCTCGAGGCGATCGCGCTCCTTGCGCTCGATCATCGCCGTCGGCTCGACGCTGCGGTCGGCCGCCAGATAGGCGATGGGCGCGTAGTGCTCGTCCTCGTCCTCGCCGACGGGCTCGAGCGAAACGTCGGCACCGCTCAGGCGGGTTTCCATCTCGATGACCTCGGCGGGCTTGACGCCCAAGGTCTTCGCCATGGCGTCGACTTCGCCGGCACCCAGCGTGCCGAGGCCCTGCTTCATGCTACGCAGGTTGAAGAACAGCTTGCGCTGCGCCTTGGTCGTGGCGATCTTGACCAGGCGCCAGTTGCGCAGGATGTATTCGTGGATCTCGGCCTTAATCCAATGGACGGCGAACGAGACCAAGCGCACGCCGCGCTCCGGATCGAAGCGCTTGACCGCCTTCATCAGGCCGATATTGCCTTCCTGGATCAGGTCCGCGTGCGGCAGGCCGTAGCCCATGTAGCCGCGCGCCACGGCGATGACCAGGCGCAAATGGGAGAGCACCAGCTGGCGGGCCGCCGCGAGATCGTCCTGCTCGCGGAACTTGCGGGCCAGCGACAGCTCCTCGGCCTCCGTCAGCATGGGCACGCGGTTGGCGGCCTGGATATAAGCCTCCAGGCTGCCGGCCGTCGACGGCATGGCAAATTGGGGAAGCGTCAGGGCATTGCTCATACGCAGGGTCCTCCTTCGGCACTATGTTAGCACTCTAGATCTGCGAGTGCTAATTCTGCCCAGAGTTCCTGACAAAATCAATCGGGATAGATGAGCGCCGGGTTCAGGGAAGCTCGGTGACCCTTACATAGACGCGGCGGTCGTCGCGGGACTCCCGGGTGCCATAGTCGGCCATCCCGCTTGCGGCATGGGCGCTTTCCCGGCCGGCGCCGCCCAATTCGATCCATTCTCCGAGCCGCCCGCTGATGGTCGTCGAAAGCCGCTGGATATCGGCGCTGCCTGCCGGCCCCGGCACATCCCGGCTGGGGCTGATCTCCAGCGTCACCCAATCGCCCGAAACATGGGGTTCGGCATAGAAGCCGGTGCCCACATCGCGCCAAACGACGGTCTCGGACACCACGGGGCCGCGCGGCGTCATGACCATCTGACGCAGGGGCAGGGGCACGGACTGTCCGATGCTGATCCAGGCGCGCCCGCCTTCGACGGTCTGGACCTGCTGGCTCACGTCGTCGCGCCCCGTTTCCCGGGTTTCATAGGCGCTGCCGCGCGCGATATTGCCACCGCGCCGAATCTCGACGGTCCCCGTCGGCTCACCTCGGCTGCCCGAAATGATGCGCACGTTGCGGCCGAGGGAGACGTCGCCCGAAACCTCCGCTCCCCGGCTATCGCCGCCATATGAAGCACCCTGTCGCACGGCAATCACCAGGCGGCGAGGCATGCGGTCGAGCTGGTCGATCACGCGGCGGAGGTCGGTCAGGTTGCGCGCCGAGGTACGCACGAACAACTTGTCGCCGGTGCCGGTCATGGCCGCGCCGGGCTCGAGCATGGGAAGCAGTTGCGGCAGCAACTGCTCCGCCGTGCGGTAGTGCAAGGTGACGATCTCGAGCGTCTGCGGCAACGCCGTCCCGAACCACGCCAGAACGACGAGCGACAGCAGCGCGCGGACGGCGAGGGAGGCCTTCATTGCGGGAGCCGCGGGGTCAGCGGCGGCCCTTGCGTCCAGTGGACGACGCTTCCTTCGGGGCGTTGCCTCCGGCCTTCTCGATAATCGCGTCGAGATTGTCGTCCAGTGTCGGCCGGTCCTCCTTGAAATAGAGGCCGATGGCCGGCGTGGCGTCGTTCATCGCCTCGCGCAGGGCCGCGAGCCGGTCGCCCGAGTCATGGTCCGCCGGCAGTTCCCGCACTTTGGCGCCGAGATTGACGTAGGTCCGGTGCGTCTTGTCGAAGGTGACGCAAGGCGAAATGATATGCAGGTACGAGAATCCCCGATGCGCAAGCGCCTCGGACACCATCTTGCGCAGGTGCTCGGGCCGGCCGGCATAGGACTGTCCGACCCAGCCGGCGCCGGCGGAGAGCACCGTCATCAGCGGATTGATCGGCCGGTCCATGTTGTCGTAGGGAGACGTCGTGGTGCGGAATCCGGTCGCCGACGTCGGCGAGGTCTGGCCCTTGGTCAGACCGTAGATGCCGTTGTCGAACAGCAGGTAGGTGATGTTGACATTGCGCCGCGCTGCATGGGGCACATGGCCGCCGCCGATGGCGAAGCCGTCGCCGTCGCCGCCGACGGCCACCACGGTCAACGCCGGGTTGGCCGTCTTGACGCCGGTCGCGACGGGCAGGGCGCGGCCGTGCAGCGTGTGCATGCCGTAGGTGTTCATGAAGAAGGGGAAGCGGGAGGAGCAGCCGATGCCCGAGACCACCACCGCGTCCTCGTAGGGCACGCCCTGCTCGCAAAGGGCCGAGGCCACGGCATCGACGATGGCGAAGTAGCCGCATCCCGGGCACCACGTCGGCAGCGCCTTCGAGCGGTAGCCGAGGCGGCCGCTGTCCTCGACCTGCTTGAGCTTCTCTTCCAGATAGACCGGTCTGATGTCACCCATCGCTATGTCCTCTTCAAGCTGCCTGCTTGGCGGGCGTGCGGCCCGCGAGACGGCGGATCTCCGCCAGGATTTCGCCGACCTCCATCGGCGCGCAGGGAACGCGGGCCAATCGGGTCACCGCATGCGGAATGTGCGACTGAAGGATGCCCGCGAACTGGCCCTGGTAATTGACCTCCGGCACCAGCACCTGGCCGCAGTCGGCGATGAACTCGTCGACCGCCTCGGTCGGGAAGGGCGAGATCATCACGACTTTCATCGCCGCGCAGGTGATGCCTTCCTCGCGCGCCAGCAGCATCGCTTCGAGGGCCTCGCCGAAGTTCGAGCCCCAGGCGATCACGCCGACCTCGACCTTGCCTTCGTCGCCGAAGCGCTTGGTCGCATTCAGGCCTGGATGATCGAGCGCCGCCTTGAGCTTCTCGTGCCGCTTGCGGCTCATGTTGGTGTGCATCTCGCCCTGGTCGTTGGGGCGTCCGAGTTCATTGTGCTCGAGCCCGGTGGCGACGTACATGCCGCCGGCCTGTCCCGGAATGCTGCGCGGGCTCAGGTGATCCGGCGTGAGTGCGTAGCGCTTGAAGCCGTTGCCGCGCGTATCGGCGAACGCGTTCATGTCGGCCTTGAACGGTGGCTTTGCGGGGAAGGGCACGGTCTCGTAGCGGTTCGAGAGGTAGAGGTCGAGCAGCACGATGACGGGCACCTGGTAAGCCTCGGCCATCTCGAAGGCCATGCCGCCCAGCCGGTAGCACCCTTCGACGTTGGTCGGCGCCACCACGATGCGCGGCGCATCCCCGTGGCCGCCGTACACCGCGATGTTGAGGTCCGACTGCTCGGTCTTGGTCGGCATACCGGTGGACGGGCCGCCGCGCTGGGAGACGAAGACGACGCAGGGAACCTCGGCGATGACGCCGAAGCCGAGCATCTCCGACATCAGCGCCAGCCCCGGGCCGGAGGTGGCGGTGGCGCTGCGCGCACCGGCGTAGCCCGCGCCGACGGTAGCGGAGATCGCGGCGATCTCGTCCTCGGTCTGCACCAGGCGCTTGCCGTGCCGGGGCATTTCGCTGGCCAGGCGTTCCATGATCGACGTGGCGGGCGTGATCGGATAGCCGAAGAAGGTGTCGATGCCGGCATCGAGCGCCCCGCGCACCACCGCGGCGTTGCCGCTGATCATCTCCAGCGTCCCCGCCGAGGTCTTCGCCGGCGGCGGGCCGAAGACGATGTCGTCCAGCCGGAACCAGCGGGCGCCTTCCTCGTATCCGGCGCGCAGGGCGGCTTCGTTCTTCTGAGCGATGTCGGGCTTGCTCTTGAATTTGGCTCCGAGCGCGCGGAGGAAGCCGTCGATGGGCAGCCTGAACAATCCGGCGATGTAGCCGAGCACGACGACGTTGCGCGAGCGCGCCGAGCCGGTGCTCTTCTCCGACAGTTCGCGGATCGGCGCGTTGTAGGGGATCTGGCCGGGGTCGATGTGGGCGCTGATGTGCGCGCCCTCGGGCAGCGGCGCGACCGAGCCGGTCTCGTAGATGACTGCGCCCCACTCTCGCGCCTCATGGACGTGCGGGATGGCGTGGCTGTCGTCGAGCGACACCAGCACGTCCGACTGCGGCTTGAGCGAATAGGCCTGCTCGTCCGTCACCCGCAGCCGCGCGATGCACTTGCCGAAGCCGCGGATCTCGGGCGGATAGACGTCGAAGCTGATGACGCGATAGCCCATCTCCGCCATGGCGCGGCGCAGGATGTCGCCGGCGGCGATGGTGCCGTCGCCCGCCGAGCCGACGATGGCGATCTGGATATCCGTACTCATAATGCCTCCGTAGGGCCGCCCCAAGGGGGCATGCGCCCCCCCGTGGGGGGCAGCGAGTCGGTTCTACGAGCGTGGGGGGCCATTACTGATACTCCCAAAACGGCGACTCGATCTTGCCTTCCTTGGTGATGCGCAGGGTTTCGTCCTGCGTCGGCACCCACGGCTCGTCGGCGCCGGTGATGTTCTTCGCCGCGAGTTCGCCCATGGCGCGCACGTTCTTCCAGCCGTGATAGAAGCAGTAGCGGTGCTCCTTGTCGGTCCAGATCTGGCAGACGTCGCCAGCGGCGTAGATGTTCTCGTTGGTGGTGCGCAGGTTCGGCTTCACCAGCAGGCCGCGCTCGATGTCGACGCCCGAGCCCAGCATGAAGTCGAGCGAGGGGGCGACGCCGTAGAAGGGCATCACCACGTCGCCGGCCATCTCGGTGCCGTCGTGGAAGCTCAGCTTGCGCGCGGCGAGGCCCTTGGCGCCCGCCTCGATGGCGGCGATGCCGCCGCGCTCCTGCTGCTCGACCACGACGATCCCCATCTTCTTGAGTGCCTCGATGAACCTCGGGCGGTCGGCGTCGGCCACCTCGTGCGGCCAGAAGGTGTAGGGACCGGCGACCAGGGTGACGCGATGGCCGGTGTCGAGCAGGGTGCGGGCGAGATCCAGCCCGATGGTGTCGCCGCCCAGCAGGATGGCGTGGCCGCCCTTGGGCAGTGCCTCGGCCGCCGTCACCGCCTCGCGGTAGGCGCCGAAGCCGTGCATCAGCGGGCGGAACTCGGAGAGGTCCTCGGGCAGGTAGGCGCCGGCGCCGGAGGCCACCAGCAGGGAGTCGAAATGCAGGGTCTCCTTGTGCTCGAGCTTGATGACCTGGCTGGCGCTGTCGACGCTCACGACTCTCGTGGCGCGGCGCAGGTTGATGCGGTTCTCGCGGTAGTACTCGGCCGGGTAGATGATGAAGCGCCGCCAGTCGCGCGCGCCGTAGAACACCCGGGGCAGGTCGTAGCGGTTGAAGAACGGCAGCCGCGAGATGGTAATCATGGTGATGCGGCTGTCGGGATCGCGCTGCCTGAGTGTCTCGGCGGCCTGGTTGCCGGCGACGCCGCTGCCGATGACGATATGGTGTCGATTGGAGCTCATATCGCAAGCCTCCGCGCGATGCGTTGGCCCTCAGTGCCGATGGATGCAAGGCGGAGGGCGACGCCAAGGGTAGTTCCCTTGGCTAGCCCGACAACGCCGCAGACGCGGCACTGAGGGCCAACCCGAAGGGACGGGGCGAACCTGGCCGCATGCCGGCGTTGCGCCCTCCTAATGTGGAACGACCACACTGCGTCGGGCGCGCCTTGGCCTGCAGCCAGGTTCGCCCCGTCGCACACGCGGCGGCTTGCGATATGAGCTCCTATCATGCTTCCACCTCCACTTCGGTCAGCTCGCAGCGCGAGATGGTGATGCACTTGATCGGGCAGACGTTGTAGCAGGCGCCGCAACGTATGCACTCGTTGTTGTCGATCCAGATGGCGCCGACCTTGTTCCACTCCTTGGTCTCGAGCAGCTTGCCGTAGCTGCCGTCGCCGGCCACCTCGACGCCGCCGACCAGCTTGATGCAGTTGCGCGGCGCCACCTCGATGCAGGCGCGGCAATAGATGCAGCGGTCGACGTCGATCTGGTAGCGCAGGTGGCACAGGTAGCAGCGCTTGGCCTCCTCCTGCGCCGCCGCGGCATCCCAGCCTGTCTCAACCTCGCACGCGAGCGACTTGTTGCGCTTGGAAAGCTTGGCCGTCGGCATGTGCTGGCGCGGAACGAAGTCGTAGGCGCGCTCGCGCAGCGGCTTCTCCACGGGCTCGATGCGCACCACCTGGCGATGGCGCTCGCGGCCCAGCAGCCAGGCGTCGATGCGGCGCGCCATCTTGCGGCCGTGGCCGACCGCCTGCACCACCGTCGAGGCGCCGCTGACGTAGTCGCCGGCGGCGAACACGCCGGGCTGCGAGGTCATGCCGTTCTCCGACAGGCGCGCGTTTTTCCACTTGTCGAGCTGCAGCGCGAGGTCCGAGAACTCGTGCATGGTCTGCTGGCCGATGGCGACGATCACCGTGTCGCAGGGTTCGACGAACTCCGAGCCTTCGATCGGGATGGCGATGCGGCGGCCGCCTTCGCGCCAGCCGCCCAGGCGGTTCTGGGCGAATTCGACGCCGGCCACGCAGCCGGAGTCGTCGAGCACGAAGCGCATCGGCGAGCGCAGGCCCTTGATGCGCACGCCCTCGCGCTTGGCTTCGAATATCTCCTCCTCGGTGACCGGGATGTACTCCTCGGCGGTGCGGATGTGGATGGTCACCTCTTCGCCGCCCAATCGCAGCGCGACGCGCGCGCAGTCGATGGCGGTGAAGCCGGCGCCGATCACGGCGACGCGCTTGCCGACCTTCTTCTTCTCGCCGCGATGCATGGCGACCAGGAAGTCGAGGCCGTATTCGATGCCCGGCACCTCGGTCGGGTCGCGGCCTTCCCATTCGCCCTTGAGCGGAATGGGCGTCGCTGCGGTGCAGCCGGTGGCGAGCAGCACGGCATCGTAGTCGGCGAGCAACTGGGAAACGCGAACCTGGCCCGGCTCGTTGCCGACCTCGACGCCGGTGCGCACCTGCACGCCGAGGCGCAGCGCGTTGTGCAATTCGGTGTCGAGGATGTTGCGCGGCAGCCGGAACTCGGGGATGGCGTAGCGCAGCATGCCGCCGGCCTTCTCCTCGCGCTCGAAGATCACCACGTCGTGGCCGAACAGCGAGAGATCGTGCGCGGCGGAAACGCCGGCCGGTCCGGCGCCGACGATCGCAACGCGCTTGCCGGTCGGCGCATAGAGCCGCTCGGTGATGCGGTGGCCGGCGTCCTTCAGGTCGGCGGCGACGCGCTTCAGGTGGCAGATCGCCACCGGGTCGCCGTTGCCCGGCCAGCCGTGCCGGCAGGCGTCCTCGCAGGCGCGCGAGCAGACGCGCCCGAGCACGCCGGGCAGGACATTGGCCTCGCGGTTGATTTCGTAGGAGGATCCGTAGCGGCTCTCGAAGATCGCCCGGATGTAGGAAGGAACGTTGGTGCCGGCGGGACAGGCGTTCTGGCAGGGGACGTTCTGTTTGACCCAGCCGATGTCGCGAGGATCGTCGGAAACGAATACGCCGCCCTCGGCGGCGCACGGTGCAGCGGCCGCCTGTGGCGGGAACGGCAAGTCACCCATAGCTTCTCCACTCTGGCTGGCGGCGCCTAGTGACGCCGCTCTTCATATGCAACGCCGTGACGCGCGAGCGTCACCGACGGCATATTACCCGAGTTGATGGGCGGATAAGGAAGCCGCTTTTGATCGACGTCAACGAGACGCCAGATTGCCCGGATCGGTGACGAAGGCGATCTTCACGATGCCGGCCCGCTGTGCCTCGGCCATGACCTCGGCGACCTTTTCG
>DASVZI010000142.1:0-20659 GCA_036391735.1 Rhodocyclaceae bacterium | reverse complement strand
ACAACGACGCCCGCCCGGGCCGGTGGGGTGTCCTGCTGCACGCAGGTAAAGGAGGAGGCGGACGCTCTATCGCTCTTGTCCGCCGGGGGACACGGAGCGCAGCAGGGCACCCTGCCGGCCCGAAGGACTTGGCCGGCCCGAACACCGACTCTAATTGAGCGTGCGTGCGAGCCCCACGCGGAATTCCCGCACCATATCCTCGTACCGCGGATCCGCCCCCAGCATGTTGAACAACGCCAGCAGCGTCTTGCGTCCCGCCTCGTCGTTCCACTTGCGGTCGCGCCGCACGATTTCCAGCAACTGCTCGCAGGCGCCCCGGTAGTCCTGCTGCAGCGCCAGGGCATTGCCGAGCTGCAGGCGGGTGTCGAGGTCGGCGGGATTCTCCGCGAGCTTCTTCTGCAGGGCAGGGACGTCGGCACCATCGGCGTTGACCGCGAGATGCAAGCGCGCGACCAGGGCCTCTGCGCGTGCCTTGCGCTTCGGATCCTCGGTGCCCGCTACGGCTTCGAGGGCGCGCTGGGCGTCGTCGAGCGCGCCGGCGTCGAGCAGCAGTTCGGCGAGGTCGAGCTGCGCCGCTTCGCAGGCGCCGTCGAGGGCGACCGCCTGGCGCAGCAAGGCCAGCGCCTGGTCGGAATCGCCGTGGCGGCGCGCCTCCAGGGCCTGCTGGCGCAGCGGCTCGGCGGGCGAGGGCATCAGTCGCTCGATGAAACCGCGAACCTCGCGCTCCGGCAGCGCGCCGGTGAACTCGTCGACCAGTTCGCCGCCGACGAAGGCCTTGACGGCCGGGATGCCGCGCACGCCGTAGGCGGCGGCGAGTTCCTGGTTCTCGTCGGAGTTCACCTTGGCCAGGATGAAACGACCGCCGTACTCGCGGGCGAGCTTCTCGAGGATAGGCTTGAGGATGCGGCAGGGCTGGCACCACTCGGCCCAGAAATCCACCACCACCGGCACGCTGCGCGACGCGGCGAGGACCTTCTGTTCGAAGTCGGCGACGCCGACGTTATAGGCATAGTCAGACATGGGTTTCCTCCGACAACCGCGACTATCTGGCGGCCGGCGGGCGGATTTCAAGTGCGCGCCCGTTTCTGGTAGGTCCCCATCAGCACGGCCTGGGCGAGGATATGGCCGGCCATCGCCTGCTCGACGGCGCCCTTGGTCGGCTTGCCGAGGTCGGGCAGCAGCGCGTCGAGCGCGTAGAGCTTGAAGAAGTAGCGATGCCGTCCGATCGGCGGGCAGGGGCCGCCGTAGCCGGTGCGCCGCCAGTCGGAAAGCCCCTCGAGGGTGCCGTTGGGCAGCGCGCGTACCGCCTCGGAGAGTCCCTTGGCCGTCGGCGGCATGTTGTAGAGCACCCAGTGCACCCAGGTCGTCTTCGGCGCGGCAGGATCGGGCGCGTCGGGATCGTCGGCGATCAGGGCGAGGCTCTGCGTGCCGACCGGCACGCCGGACCAGGTGAGCGGCGGCGAGATGTCGCTGCCTTCGCAGGTGTACTTGGCGGGAATTTCGGCCTCGTGGGCGAACGCGGGCGACGTCAGGGTCAGGGGCATGGGACTTCCTTCCGGTGTTGCGGTACTGGGCTCAGGGCGACGCCTCGGCATTTTCGGTGTCGTCGACCTCGCCGAAGAAGCGGTAGCGATTGCGCCCTTGCGCCTTGGCTGCGTACATCGCGCGATCGGCCTTCTTCATGAGTTCCTGGAGATCGTCGGTACCGTCGATGGGATAAACCGCGATGCCGATGCTGGTCGTCACCTGAATCTGGTGTTGGCCGAGCATTATCGGGTCGTTCAGGGCATTGACCATCTTCGCCGCCACGAGTGCCGCGTCGCCGGGCTGGCTGATTTGCGGCAGCACCACGATGAACTCGTCGCCGCCGGAGCGGCAAACGGTGTCGCCGCTGCGCATGCAGGCCGTCCAGCGTTTGGCGACCTGACGCAGAAGGTCGTCGCCCGCTTCGTGGCCGAGGCTGTCGTTGATCTGCTTGAAGCGATCGAGATCGAGGAACATCACCGCCATCGAGAAGCGGTGGCGCCGCGCCTGGACCAGCGCCTGCCCGAAGCGGTCGAGCATCAGCCGCCGGTTCGGCAGCTCGGTCAGAGAGTCGTAGTAGGCGAGTTGGCGCACCTGTTCCTCGCTGCGCTGGAGCTGCGCCACGAGGGCGTCGCGCTCCTCGACCATGCGCTGCAGCTCGTCGTTGGTGCGGCTCAGCTCGGTCACCGCGTCGGTGATGCGGCGATAGAGCCGGTCCGCTTCGCTGAGGAAGACCGTCAAAAGCACGCCGGCGGCGAGCATGGATTCGACGCGGCCGAAGTACCAGCCGACGGTGAAGCGCGCGTAGGCGCCGAGGCTGGCCGCGACGTCGGCGACGCAGGCGGTGAGCGCGGCAGCCAGCCAGAGGTGGAGGATGGTCCGGCGCAGCCAGGCCAGCCGCCAGGCCAGGATCATGGCCGCCACGGTGACGGCCGCGGCGATCGTGCCGGCGGCGTAGAAGGACAGGGACATCGGCGAGCGGGCGCCGTCGATCAGCGGCGGCAGGTCGTCGTGGTACAGCGTCACGGCGACGGTGGCGGCTGCAACCAGTGCGCATGCCGCGCCGGTCGCGAGGAGCGCCATGCGGCGCACCGCGCGGGGCGCCAGTTGGCCGTTGCCGCGTTCCAGCGCGAATAACAGCGCCACGGCGATCAGCGCGGGAAAGCCGATGTGCCAGATGTGCCAGAGCCAGACGGAACTCTGCTTGGCGCCGATGACGGGGAGGCCGTCCGCCCGCAGGGCCCCCGGAAAGGCCAGCAGGAAGGGAACGGCGATCAGCGAGCTGAACAGGTAGGCGCAGCCGAGGATTGCGTAGATGGACCGGCGCTGGTAGCGGAACTGCTCGAACAGGATGAAGGCGGTGATGCCGTCGACCAGGAAGACGAAGCCGGCGTGGAAGGTGGTGAACTGAGGGAAAGCTTCAAGTGGCAGGCTGCCGTAGGCCACGACGACGATGCCGAGCGAAGCCACCACTGCGGCGAAGGCCAGCACACGGCGCAGCACCTCGGCATTGGCGCTACCCGGTTGATCGAGCGCGAGTTCCCAGTGCTGGATCGGCACGGTCATGGTCGAATCCCTCCCTGTGGGCAGTACCACTGTAGCCTGCAGAGGCCGATTCCGTAAGGGCGGGCGCCTGTTCCGGCCTCATCGTGCGCGGCGGGGCGCCTGGTGCGGCAGGTATAATCCCCTTTTCCCAGAAGCGCTCCTCCTTCCCATGGCCGAAATCCTCAAGCTGCGCGGCATTGCCGCCTTTTCCGCGGCGCGGCTCGTCCGCATCCTCGACCAGGCGCGTGCCGCCGTCCCGTCGCTAACCTCGCTCGCGGCCGAGCATTGGTACTTCGTCGAGGCGGAGCGCCCGCTGGACGACGCGGAACTGGCGCGCCTCAAGGATCTGCTCGGCATTCCCGTCCAGTTGCCCGCGGCGCCCGCCGGCGAACTGCTGCTGGTCACGCCGCGCCTCGGCACCATTTCCCCGTGGTCGTCGAAGGCCACGGACATTGCCCGCAACTGCGGCTTCGCTGCGATCCGGCGCATCGAGCGCGGCGTTGCCTACCATGCCGTCGCCAAGGGCGCCGACCGCGTTGCGCTGGCGGCGCGTCTCCATGACCGCATGACGGAGTCCGTGATGGCGACGCTCGACGAAGCCGGGCAACTGTTCCGCCATTTCGCGCCGCAGCCGCTGACCAGCGTCGACGTGCTCGGCAAGGGGCGCGCCGGGCTGGTCGCCGCCAATGCCGAACTGGGACTTGCTCTGTCCGACGACGAGATCGACTACCTGGTCGAGAACTTCGGCAAGGCCGGCCGCAACCCGACCGACGTCGAGCTGATGATGTTCGCCCAGGCGAACTCCGAGCATTGCCGGCACAAGATCTTCAACGCCTCGTGGACCGTGGACGGCGAGGACCAGCCGCTGTCGCTGTTCGGCATGATCCGCGAATCGCACAAGGCGCATCCCGAAGGCACCGTGGTGGCCTATTCGGACAACGCCGCGGTCATCGAAGGCGCGAAGATCAATCGCTTCTACCCCGGTTTCGACGGCGCCTATCGCTACGTCGAGGAGACCACGCACATCCTCGCCAAGGTGGAGACGCACAACCACCCGACCGCGATCTCGCCCTTCCCTGGCGCAGCCACCGGCTCGGGGGGCGAAATCCGCGACGAGGGCGCCACCGGCCGCGGCTCCAAGCCCAAGGCGGGCCTCTGCGGCTTCTCCGTGTCCGATCTCAACATTCCGGGCTATCGCCAGCCGTGGGAGTCGCAATACGGCAAGCCGGAGCGCATCGCCTCCGCCCTCGACATCATGATCGAGGGCCCGATCGGCGCGGCCGCCTTCAACAACGAGTTCGGCCGGCCCAACCTGGCCGGCTACTTCCGCACCTTCGAGCAGGAGTTCGCGGGAGAGATGCGCGGCTACCACAAGCCGATCATGATCGCCGGCGGCGTTGGCAACATCACCGCAGAGCACTCCTTCAAGATCGAGTTCAAGCCGGGCACGCTGTTGATCCAGCTCGGCGGCCCGGGCATGCTGATCGGGCTCGGCGGCGGCGCCGCCTCGTCGATGACGACGGGCACCAACACCGCCGACCTCGATTTCGCCTCGGTCCAGCGAGGCAATCCCGAGATCCAGCGCCGCGCCCAGGAGGTCATCGACCGCTGCTGGCAGCTGGGCGACGCCAATCCCATCCTGGCGATCCACGACGTCGGCGCCGGCGGCATCTCCAACGCCATGCCGGAGCTGGCGCACGGCGCCGGCTGCGGCGCGGCCTTCGACCTGCGCGCCATCCCCTCCGAAGAGCCCGGCATGTCGCCGCGCGAGATCTGGTGCAACGAGGCGCAGGAGCGCTACGTGCTCGCCATCGCGCCCGAGCGGCTGCCGGAGTTCAAGGCGATCTGCGAGCGCGAGCGCTGCCCCTTCGCCGTGCTCGGCACGGCCACCGGCGACGGCCAGCTGATCGTCAAGGACGACCACTTCGGCAATCTTCCCGTCGACATGCCGATGGACGTGCTGCTCGGCAAGCCGCCCCGCATGCATCGCGTCGCCACTCGCACGACGCTGGCCGTGCCGCCGCTCGACCTCGGCGCCATCGACCTCAAGGAAGCTGCGTTCCGCGTGCTTCGGCTGCCTGCGGTGGCTTCCAAGAACTTCCTCATCACCATCGGCGACCGTACCGTCGGCGGCATGACGGCACGCGACCAGATGGTCGGTCCGTGGCAGGTGCCGGTGGCGGACGTCGCCGTGACGGCGATGGGCTTCGAGACGACGCGCGGCGAATGCTTCGCCATGGGCGAGCGCACGCCGGTCGCGCTGCTCGACGCCGCGGCCTCCGGCCGCATGGCGGTCGGCGAGGCGATCACCAACTTGGCGGCGGCCGAAGTGGGCTCGCTCGACCGGATCAAGCTGTCGGCAAACTGGATGGCCGCGGCGGGGCACGGCGCGGAGGACGCGGCGCTCTTCGACACCGTGAAGACCGTCGGCCTCGAGTTCTGCCCGAAGCTCGGCATTTCCATCCCGGTCGGCAAGGATTCCCTGTCGATGCGTACGCGCTGGGAGGCGAATGGGCAGGCACGGCAGGTGACGGCGCCGCTGTCGCTGATCGTCACCGCCTTCGCTCCTTGCGGCGATATCCGCAAGACATTGACGCCGCAGTTGAGGCACGACGCCGACGTCGGGGAAACCGAGCTGGTGTTGATCGACCTGGGCGCCGGAAGGAACCGCCTCGGCGGCTCGGCGCTGGCGCAGGTCTACGGCACCACCGGCGCCGAGCCGCCGGACGCCGACGCCGGACCGCTCGCCGCCTTCTTCGCCTGCATCCAGGTCCTCAACGTCGGCGGCCTGATCCTCGCCTATCACGACCGCAGCGATGGCGGCCTGTTCGCCGCCGCCTGCGAGATGAGCTTCGCCGGCCATGTCGGCGTTTCGCTCAACCTCGACACGCTTTGCTACGACGAACTGATGAACGACGTCGATGGCAGCGAGCGCTTCCCGGAGGCCGTCGACGGACGCATGCGCGATCGCCTGCTCAAGGTCTTGTTCAACGAGGAACTCGGCGCGCTGCTGCAGATCCGCCGTTCCGACCGCGGCACGGTGATGCAGGCGCTGCGCGACGCCGGCCTCGGCGCCTGCTCGCACGTCGTCGGAACGCTGAACGACCGCGACGAACTGCGCATCTGGCGCAACGCGAAGATGGTGTTCGAAGCCAAGCGCACTGAATTGCAGCAGGCCTGGAGCGAAGTCAGCTTCCAGATCGCGCGCCTGCGCGACGACGCCGGCTGCGCCAAGGAGGAGTTCGACGCGGTTGCCGACGCCGGCGACCCGGGCCTCTCGGTGCAGCTGAGCTTCGACCACGGCGCGCCTTTCGTTGCGGCGGGCGAACGTCCGCGCATCGCGATCCTGCGCGAGCAGGGCGTCAATGGCCAGGTCGAAATGGCCGCGGCCTTCGAGCGCGCCGGCTTCGCGCCGCAGGACGTCCATATGTCGGATCTGCAGGCCGGGCGCGTCAAGCTCTCCGGGTTCGCGGGCCTAGCCGCCTGCGGCGGTTTCTCCTACGGCGACGTGCTGGGCGCCGGCCAGGGCTGGGCCAAATCGATCCTCTTCAACGACCGGCTGCGCGACGAATTCGCGAGCTTCTTCGCGCGCCCCGACACCTTCGCGCTGGGCGTCTGCAACGGCTGCCAGGCGATGAGCAATCTCGCAGCGATCGTGCCGGGCGCGCAGGACTGGCCGACCTTCCATCGCAATCGCAGCGAGCAGTTCGAGGCCCGCTACGTGATGGTGGAGATTCCCGATTCGCCGTCGATCTTCCTCAAGGGCATGGTCGGATCGAAGCTGCCGATCGTCGTCTCGCACGGCGAAGGCCGGGCGGTGTTCGCCGAGGAGTCGGCGCAGGGCAGGGCGATCGTCGCGCTGCGCTATGTCGACAACCGCGGCGCAGTGGCGACGCGCTATCCCTCCAATCCGAACGGCTCGCCGGCGGGCATCGCCGGCCTCACCACGCCCGACGGCCGCTTCACCATCATGATGCCGCACCCCGAACGCATCTTCCGCACGGCGCAGATGTCCTGGCATCCCGAGGGCTGGGGCGAGGACGGACCGTGGCTGGAGATGTTCCGCAGCGCGCGGAGGTTCGTCGGTTAAGAGGTTTCGGACTCCGCTCCCAGGGCGATTGTCGTCCTGGGAGCTCCTTCTAGGAACCTGACAGCGTGGGAAGGCTCACGCTACCCGCCTGATGGATGAAATGGAATCGTTCGGAATGCCGATGTTTTCCACCCAGTTGTACACGCCTGGGCCGAACACGTTTGATGCGGGTCCTGAATAGTTCACGTCCCTGTAGAACTGCCAACTGCCGGAGACGATGACGAACGACGAGATCTGGTCATTGAAGTACGGATCGTCGCGAGCTGCTAGGTTGGGTTCCGAAGTGAAGAGATGCTTGTGGGCGCCGTGGAAATTGATGTGCTGAAACAAGACGATCTCGGCCATATGAGCTTCCTTTCCTGAACTGCGAGGCAGGGACGAGCGGCTTCGCAACGCTCTTCGGCGGCGGGCTCCCGGAATATGCCGCGCGCATACCGAGGTATGAGTGTGGCATAGGATGGGGAAATTGCTAGGCGCCTGGAGCGCGTGCAAACGGCACGTCGGTCGGACGCTAGCCGGGCGCTGCCGGAGACAATTCCCCGGGCTCGTGGCTGAGGCGCTCCAGTTCGGCCTCGAACTCCGGCCCGCGCCGGGCGAAATCGTCGAGCAGGCGCTTCGCCACCTGCAGCCAGTGGTCGCGGCCGGCGTCCACCAGGCGGCGCAGCCGCTCGTCGTCGCCGTGCTCGCGCCAGCGCACGTAGGCCGCATGCAGGGTGGGAAACAGGGCGAGCCGCATGCCCTTGAAGTTGGCGAACCAAAAGTGCAGCGAGCCGCGCATGCGAGCGTCGAGCAGCGCCGGCAGCGTCGAGGCGCAATCGGCCAGGTTGTCGCGCACCGCGCGCACCAGGACTTCGGCGCGCCTGCTGCGGCAGGCCACCAGCATGGCTTCCCAGCCCGGCCCGAGGGCGCGGCCCGCGGCATGCTCGCCGAGTTCGTGCAGGATCAGCGTGTCCGTTTCGGCCGCCACCATGCGCTCGATGCCCTGCGCGAGATCCGCCTCTGCGCTGTAGGCGTCGAAGGCCAGTTGCAGCGCGCCGCGGCTGCGCTTGGCGTCCCAGGCTTCCGCCTGTTCCCATAGCCAGCGGCGCAGCGCTTCGCGGCGCACGATGACGGCGTCGCCCTGGGAGGCGGCCGGTACGGTCGTCATGTCGCGCACGTATTCATCGTCGCAGACGAAAATGCGCGCGCCGTTCCGCGCGGCTCGGCGGTAGAGGCGGGCAATGAAGAAGTGGGGCTTGCCGAAGCGGCCGATTCCCGCCCCGTAGAACAGCTCCTGGGGCGCCAGCACTTCGTTGATCGCATCGACGGCATAGGGATCGTGCTCGACGCCATCGAGGGGCAGCGGCGCGAAGCCCTCGCCCTGCAGCCCTTCCCACAGCGCCTCGCGTTCCGCGAGCCAGGCGCCGACTTCGGCTTGGGGCGGCGAGGCGCCGTAGGGCAGGCCGCGCTCCCAGCGGTAGAACTCCCGCATCTCGAGCAGGTAGGTACACATCGTCATTTCCCTTGCATAGCGGGCATCGGCGATGTGGCAGTTGCGTCGCACCGCGGCGGCGAAGGGGGCGAGGCGGGCAGGCAGGTCGGACGATTTCATCGCAGGCGGGGATGTTGAATCCGTTCATCTTGACACCACAATAATACCCGACAACAATGGTCAGGCATTATCGATATTCCCCCAACCCCAAATAAGGAGAGACAAGAATGATCGTTATCAACGGCAAGGAGATCGGCACCGACGCGGAGGGCTATCTCGCGGACCTCGACGATTGGTCGGAAGAACTCGCCGTCCATCTGTCCGAACGCGACAACCTGCACTTGACGGAACGGCACTGGGAAATCATCGAATTCATACGGCGCTACTACCAGGAATACCGGACGGCGCCCAATCTCCGGATTCTCCAGAAGCTGCTCAAGGAGGAGTTCGGCGATGAGAAGGCCGACAAGAAGTATCTCTTCGACCTGTTCCCCTATGGTCCCGCCAAGCAGGCCGCGCGCTACGCCGGGATGCCGAAGCCGACGGGCTGTGTCTAGTCGTTACGGAGTCGGAGTGCCGCGCCGCCGCCGCCGCATCCGCCGGCGGTCGGCAGCGCGCATGAAGTGCAGCAGGCCGACGATGTGGGCCAGTTGGGACTCGATTTCCGGCGTGCGGGGAACGCAGGTCGCGAGGCGCCGGTACTCGGCGACCAGGACGTAGCGGACGATCGCGCGGCATCCGGCGACCAGGCTCCCGTAGAGCACCCAGAGAATGATTGCGGAAGAGCACGCAAGCAGTATCAGGCTCGCCGAAGCCATGCTGTTCTCCTCGGCCGGAATGTGCGCGCCCCTCAGCGCGCCAGTCGCATGACCGGAATGTCGCAACCCTGCGCTAAGGGATGATGCTGCCCGCGCTGTCCGAGCGGCTCATGGCGGCGGCCGCCGCTCCGAAGACTGTCGTGGTTCCACGACAATTACCCCGCAGCCGCCTGCCCGGTAGATTTCCGGCTCCCCGCAACCATTGCAGCTTCGCGGGAATGCTCGGTCCTGGCGATCCGACGCTTCCTGATAACCCAAGGGAGACAGCCAATGATTACTGCCCTCATCGATTTGCTCGGGGCCTACTACCAGGCGGGGGATCTTCGTCAGATGGAGGCCATAGCCCGTTCCATCCTGCGCGCGATCCCCGACGACATCGTCGCACTGCAATTCCTCGCGCTGGCGCTCCACGAGCGCGGGCGCATCATGGATGCCTATCTGGTGCTGCGCCGCGCCGTGGAACGGCAGGAATGCCAGGCGCCGGCGCGCTACGTTTCCACCGGCGAACCGGCGGCGGCGGCCAGCTATCGGGCAGCGACGCGCTTCGGCTCGCGGCTGGCCGGCGGCTGGCGCCGCATTTCCTGGCTGATGAACCAGTACGGCTTCAAGCGCCCGGCAGCGCGCGCGCTCCAGGCCGCACTGGCGGCCACGACGGACCGGCGCACCGGATCACGCCGCGAGGCGTGACCCTGGCGCCTTGCGATGCCTAGGGCTTCTTGACCCAGGCGACGCAGTAGCCCTTCGGCGCGATTTCCGTGTCCCCCGGATAGAGCTTGCAGCCGCCGGGGGATGTGGCGGTCTTGCCGGGAACGAACTGTGCGCAACCGGCGCAGTCCTTGCCGTCGGGGCCCGGCTTGTCCTGGTACTTGAGGGACGAGCGCATGGCCGCGTTCTGGGCGGCGAACGCCTGGCCGGAGGCCGCGAGGATCGGGATGATGACGAGGGCGGAACCACCCAGCTTGAGAAACTGGCGGCGGGAAGCGTTGTTCATGGCGTGTCCTTTCGGTGCGGTTTGGATGACCCGGGTGGGTCAGTCGAATGACGCGCGAAGCCGCCGTTCGAGGACAAGGAATTTGTAAGCCATTGTAAGGGGGACCGCGCGGGATGACGGCGGGGCCCCCCGACCGGCCCTGTAGAATACCGATCATGGTTTCCGTCGTTCATTCCCTTCCCGCTTCCGGCGTCGATGAGAACGCGCTGCCGCGTCTGACCGAGGGCCTGCCGGTCGCGAGCGCAGGCCGGGTCGCGCGCGCCTTCGCCCTCGCCGGGGAGCTCTACGATGCCCGCCAGCTCGGCACGGGTGAGGGCGCCTTTCCGCATGCGGTGGGCACGGCGCTGATCCTCAGTTCCCTCAACCTCGATGTCGATACGCGCGTGGCTGCGCTGCTGTTCGCGGCATTCGACAGCCTGGAGGAGGCGCAGGAAAAGCTGTCCGCGGAGTTCGGCGAGCCGGTGGCCAAGCTGGTCCACGGGCTCTACCGGCTGGGCACCCTGCGCCCGTTGACGCGGGCCGCGGCGGTCGGTGCGGCGGAGATGAAGGCGCAGGCCGAGACGCTGCGCAAGATGCTGCTGGCGATGTCGGAGGACATCCGCGTGGTGCTGATCCGGCTGGCGAGCCGCACCCAGACGCTGCGCTGGTATACCGACCATCCCGGCGAGGCCCGCGAGGAGGCCGCCCGCGAGAGCCTGGAGATCTACTCGCCGCTCGCCAACCGGCTGGGCGTCTGGCAGATCAAGTGGGAGATCGAGGATCTGTCGTTCCGCTTCGTCGAGCCCGACACCTACAAGCGCATCGCCAAGATGCTCGACGAGAAGCGCGCCGAGCGCGAGGGCTTCATCGCGCGCGCCGTGGAGCGGCTGCAGGCGGAACTGGCGAAATCCGGCATTCCCGACGCCGAGGTCTACGGCCGCCCCAAGCACATCTACAGCATCCGCAACAAGATGCGGGGCAAGGACATCGACTTCGACAAGGTCTACGACGTGCGTGCGCTGCGCATCATCGTGGACACGGAGCGCGACTGCTATACGGCGCTGGGCATCGTGCATGCGCTGTGGCAGCCCATCCACGGGGAGTTCGACGATTACATCTCTCACCCGAAGGGCAACTACTATCGCTCGCTGCACACGGCGGTGATCGCCGACGATGGTCGCGCGCTCGAAGTGCAGATTCGCACGCCCGAGATGCATCGCCACGCCGAGCTGGGCGTTGCCGCGCATTGGCGCTACAAGGAAGCCGGCACGTCGGCCAGGGCCGATTCCGACTACGACGACAAGATCGCCTGGCTGCGCCAACTGCTGTCGTGGCGCGACGAGGTGACCGACTCCCAGTCGTGGGTCGAGCAGTTCAAGCGAGCCGCCCTCGACGACACCATCTACGTGATGACGCCGCAGGGACGCGTGATCGACCTCGCCAAGGGCGCCACGCCGATCGACTTCGCCTACCGGCTGCACACCGACCTCGGCCATCGCTGCCGCGGCGCGCGCGTCGACGGCCATCTCGTGCCGCTCAACACGCAGCTCAGTAACGGTCAGCGCGTCGAGATCGTCTCGGCCAAGACCGGCGGGCCGTCGCGCGACTGGCTGAGTTCGCCCGGCTACCTGGCCACGTCGCGCGCGCGACAGAAGGTCAAGCAGTGGTTCGCGGCGCAGCAGGAAGCGGAGATGCTGGCGGAAGGCCGCGCCTATGTCGCCAAGGAATTGCAGCGCGACGGCCAGGCGCAGGCGAACCACGACGAACTCGCCCACAAGCTGGGCTTCAAGAACGCCGACGCCCTGTTCCTCGCTGCGGCACGCGGCGAGGTCGGCGTGCGCGCCATACAGGTCGCCTTGCGCGGCGAGGCGTTGGCCGAGCCGGAGCCGGAGATACAGACTCGCGCCAGCCGCGCCGGGGGCTCGGGCTCGAAGATCCTGGTCGTCGGCGTGGACAAGCTGCTCACGACGCTCGGCAGTTGCTGCAAGCCGGTGCCGCCGGACGCCATCAAGGGCTTCGTCACGCGTGGCCGCGGCGTGTCGGTGCACCGCATCGACTGCGTCAACTTCCGCAACATGGCGGCACGCAACCCCGAGCGCGTCATCGACGCCCAGTGGGGCGGGCAGCAGGAATCGCTCTACGCGACGGATATCTCGGTCGAGGCCAGCGACCGCCAGGGGCTGCTGCGCGACATCTCCGAGGTGCTGTCGAAGGAGAAGATCAACGTCACGGCGGTGAAGACGCATTCCAAGGCCGGCGTGGCGCGCATGTCCTTCACGGTGGAGCTGCCGGGACTGGCCTTGCTGCAGCGGGTGATGGCGCTGGTCGGGGAAGTGCCGGGCGTATCAGGCGTCCGGCGCGCCTAGTGGCCGCGGCGGAGCCGCCGGAAGGACGGTCGGCGCCGCCGCACCTCGCCTACTTCGTCTGCATGTTGTTTTCGACGGACTTCACATCCTTGACGTTGCGCGCGACGCTTACCGCGCGATCGATCTCGTCCTGAGAGTTGAGGAAGCCCGAGAGCTGAACCACGCCGTCGTTCGTCTGCACCTTGATCTGCGACGACGGCAGCCCGCGCTCGGCCAGCAAGGCGGACTTGACCTTGGCCGTGATGGCGGCGTCGCTCATGCCGGCGCCCGAACGGGACATCGAGCGATCGCTGCTCGACGGGGTCTCGTTCGACATGGTGTCGTTCGGCCGTGACGGGTCGGCATTCATCGAGCGATCGCTCGAGTTCGTGCTGTAGCCAGGGTCGCTGCTGGTGCTGCCGGATTCGGTGGTGCTCTCGCCGGCCGCCAAGGCGGCACCGGCGGCGAAGAGGCAGGCGAGCGGCAGCGCGGTGATGAGTCGATTGCTTTTCATGACGTTCTCCTCGATGCAATGCGGGATTTGCTGGCGCATTTGCGCCGCGGCATCCCCTGATGCAACCGCCGTGCCGGCCGGTCAGGAATGGGCCTTCCTGGCCTTGCCCCCGTCCTCCTCGCCATGCTTCGCTTCCTTGCCCTTCTCTATGTCGCGCTTCGCCTTCCTGCGGGTTTCCTCGGACGCCTTTCCCTTGCCGGGCGGCTTGAGTCCCACACCCGCGCGGCGGGCTTTCGACAAGCCGATCGCAACCGCCTGCTTGCGCGACTTCGGCGGGTGCTTGCCTTTCTCCAGCCGATGCATCTCCTCGCGCACGAACTCGCCCGCCTGCGTCGTCGGCGCCTTGCCTTCGCGCTCGTCCTTGCGTGCGCGTTCCGTGGTTTTCCTGTCGGGCATCGCTGTAGTTCTTTCCGGCCGCCGGTAGTTCTTCCCGGGTGTCGGCCTGAAGGGCGGGCTGCCCGGGAGGGCGCCCGCCCGCGCAGGATCATTGAACCTGCATGTGACGCTTCTCGATATGGCCCATCGAGCGGCGCGTGCCGCGCGCGCCCAGCAGGCCGCCGCCGATTGCGGCGATGAGCGAAAGCACGACGGCCGCGCTGAGCGAAGAGCTGACGGTGGCCGCGGTCTTGGCCGCCTGTTCTGCTTCGTCGCGTCCCGCCGGGCTGGCCGCCTCGGGATGGCCGGCGGCGATCAGCGCCTGGTCGACCACGCGTCCGGCCTGGTCGTTGGAGAGGCCAAGGCGCGTGCGCAGGGAATCCACGGCGGCCTGGCGGTCGCCCGCCTGGATCTGCGTGGCGACTTCCTTGGCGGCACCGGAGCTTGCGCCCCCGCCCGTGCCGGTGACGTTCCCGGCGACGTTCGAGGCGATTCCGCTGGCGCTCGCGAACATCGTCCCGAACACCGCGCTGGTGGCCGACGTGGCGAGCAGCATCGAGACCAGCATGGTCACGCCCCAGGAGACCGCGCCGTGCAGGACGCCGTCTGAGGACCGGTGCATGCCGGCCGAGCGCGCCGCGACGTAGCCGCCGACGAAGGCCGCGATGATCATGCAGACCACGTTCCAGACCATTGCCGCAATCGACGCCGTGTGGCCGGGCTGTCCGACCTTGTTGACGTCGAAGACGCCAAGGCCGATCGATACCCCGACCAGCAGCAGCAGCAGGTTGCAGGCGATGCCGACCGAGAGGCCGGCAAAGATCCCGCCCCACCGAAGGTTGAGGAAGGGAAGACGCATGACGCTGGTGGGGGTGT
This sequence comes from Rhodocyclaceae bacterium, assembly GCA_036391735.1. Lineage (GTDB taxonomy): Bacteria > Pseudomonadota > Gammaproteobacteria > Burkholderiales > Rhodocyclaceae > Nitricoxidireducens. Next base: position 6,131 of record DASVZI010000142.1, on the reverse strand, counting down.
CGCTGATGTTGTTGAGTTGCATGGCTGGTCCTTTCCTGTCCGTTGATGAATCACGCCCGGACCTTTCGGTCCATGCCGCGTAGTCGCTGGAATCAGCAAAGGCCATGCCGATCCTGCTTCTTCCCTAGACGGCATGCGACGCGGGCGGCGACCGGCGATCAGGGAATATTTACGCGCCGTCCCGTAAAAGCTTCTGGTGCGGCGGACATGCCTGCGTGGCATGCCGGTTGCCTTGCCGGTTGCACGGGTGTCGATCACGGGTACGCGAATGGATGGCGACGTTCAGGGCCAGGAAGTGGAGAGGCTGGCGCTGGCGCAGGCGGCGCGGCTGCTGCTGCAGGAATGCCGGATGGTGCTGCCCGGCATCGAGGCGCTGTTCGGGTTCCAATTGATCGCCGTTACCCAGGAAAGGTTCTCGACGCTGCTCGGACATGGCGAGCAGTTGGTCCACCTGGCGGCCACGGCGCTGGTGGCGGTGGCCATCGCGCTGGTGATGACGCCGGCTGCCTACCATCGGCAGACCCGCCCTCTGGAAGTTTCGAAGTCATACATCCGGGTGTGTTCGCGGTTGTTGCTGTGGAGCATGTTCCCGCTGATGCTCGGCATCTGCCTCGACCTTTATCTGGTGGCGCGCATCGTCACCGGCCATGCCGCCGTCGCGGCCCCGCTGGCTGCGGCGATCGTCGCCGTCTATTGCGCGCTCTGGTTCGTCATGCCGTGGCGCCGGCGGCGCGCCGACCGGCGCGCCCAGCTGCGCTGATCCGCGCTGCGGGCATGGCGGTTGCTGACCGGGAAACGCATCTTCAACGATTCGCCATTGCGGCGATGGAGGCATGACATGTTGTACTACGCGGCAGTATTCCTGGTGATCGCGCTGATCGCGGCGCTGTTCGGCTTCGGCGGCATCGCGGCGGGCGCGGCTGGCATCGCCAAGATCCTTTTCTACATCTTCCTGATCGTCGCCATCATCTCGCTGGTGATGGGGCTGTTGCGACGATAGCAGGCGGAGCGTTCGCACAATTTACCGCGCGCCGGTAAGCGTTTCCGGGCAGCCGGGCGCGCCGGCGGCCGGACATGGAGATCAATGTGAAACAAGGCGACACCAATCCGGCTTCACTGGCCGACGTGCAGGCGCTGCGTGACCGCGCCCGGCGCGACGTGGCTGCGGGCGCGGTGACGGCCGGCTACCAGGCCGACCGCGAAATCGTGCTGAAGCTGCTGAACGAGGCGCTGGCCACCGAACTCGTCTGCGTGCTGCGCTACCGGCGCCATCATTTCATGGCCAAGGGCACGGCGTCGCGCAGCGTCGGCGACGAGTTCATGGAGCACGCGCAGGAGGAACAGGAGCACGCGGACCGCATCGCCGAGCGCATCGTGCAACTCGACGGCCAGCCCGACTTCTCGCCGCAGAGTCTGGCGGCGCGCAGCCATTCCGAATACGTCGAGGGCGTTTCGCTCGAGGACATGATCGCCGAGGACCTGGTTGCCGAGCGCATCGCGATCGACAGCTATCGCGGCATCATCCAGTACCTGGGCGACAAGGACCCGACATCGCGGCGGATGATGGAGGAGATCCTGGCCAAGGAAGAGGAGCATGCGGACGAGTTGGCCAACTTGCTACAGGATTTTCCGCAGCATTAGGGGCGTTCCGGTGCAGTAGCCGGCTGGCGACCCGCCGAGGGCGACGGGGGAGTGCCGACGCTTCGTGTCCCCCGTCGGCCGCTGCGCGGCCTCCTCCTCCTTTACCTGCGCGTCGGCACTCCCCCGCCACCCTCGGCTAGCTGTCCTCGCAGGGAACGCGCGCCACAACCGGGCGATGGGGTGCCCTGCTGCGCGCAGGTAAAGGAGGAGGCGGACGCCTTATCGTTCTTGTCCGCCGGAGGACACGGAGCGCAGCAGGGCACCCTGTCGCCCGCGATGCCGAAACGGAATGAAACGCAACCGCCGGGGGGCGTTGGCCCGTCCGCGGCCGCCATGGAGTAGACTTCGACCTCCAGCGACGTCCCGGTTCCCCACGTCTTGAGCCACAAGCACCAAAACCTGCTGCGCACGATCTTCCAGGATCCGCTGAGCGGCAACATCCATTGGCGCGAGGTCGAATCCCTGCTGAATCACCTCGGCGCCACGGTGGAGCCCGCCCATGGCGCCCGCTTCAGGGTCGTGCTCAACCGCGTCGAAGTCTTCCTGCATCACCCTCACCACAGCAACGTTTGCGACAAGCAGGACATCAAGCACCTGCGCGAATTCCTCGCGCACGCCGGCGTCACGCCGTCCAGCTACGAAGCGGGCAAGGAGTGATGCGCCCGTAGTCGTTCTGTGCAGTTCCCGCAGTACCTCTGTTTCATCCAAAACAAACATCCCCTAGAGGAGAGTGGAAATGTCAATGAAAAGCACACCGGCCACGCTGATTCCCGGCGACGGCATCGGTCCCGAAATCGTCGAATCCACCGTGCTGGTGCTGGAGGCTCTCGGCGCGAAGTTCGAATGGGAGACCTGCCAGGCCGGTCTCGCCGGCATGAAGGCGGCGGGCGATCCGCTGCCGCAGGAGACGCTGGCCTCCATCCACCGCACCCGGCTGGCGCTCAAGGGCCCGCTGGAGACGCCGGTCGGCGGCGGCTACCGCTCGTCGAACGTGCGGCTGCGCGAGGAGTTCAAGCTCTACGCCAACGTGCGTCCGGCCTACACCATCATTCCCGGCGGCCGCTTCGAGAACATCAACCTGGTACTGATCCGGGAGAACAACGAAGGCCTCTACGTCGGCTTCGAGCACTACATCCCGATCGGCGACGATCCGCGTGCCGTGGCGATGGCCACCGGCGTGAACACCCGCGCCGGCGCTCGCCGCATCGCCGAGTACGCCTTCGATTACGCCGTGAAGAACGGCCGCAAGAAGGTCACCATCGTCCACAAGGCGAACATCATGAAGGCGCTGACCGGCCTGTTCCTCGAGACCGCGGTCGACGTGTCGAAGAAGTACGCGGGCAAGGTCGACTGCGACCAGCGCATCGTCGACGCCTGCGCGATGCAGTTGGTGCTGAACCCCTGGCAGTTCGACGTCCTGGTTACCACCAACCTGTTCGGGGACATCCTGTCCGACGAGATCTCCGGACTGGTCGGCGGGCTGGGCATGACGCCGGGCGCCAACATCGGCGAGGACGCGGCGATCTTCGAGGCGGTGCACGGTTCCGCGCCCGACATCGCCGGCAAGGGCATCGCCAATCCCACGGCGATCCTGCTCGCCGCGGCGATGATGCTCGACCACGTCGATGAGCGCGAGCTGGCGACGCGCCTGCGCGACGCCATCGGGCAGGTGCTCAACGAGGACAAGGTTCGCACCAAGGACCTCGGCGGCAGTGCCTCCACCAAGGAATACACGGCCGCATTGATCCGACGCGTCAGCGCCTGATCCCCTTCTGCAGCTCCGGCGGCGGCACTTTGCCGCCGCCGGGCGGTCGACTCCTCTTCTGCAGAGGAGATGCGAAATGGCCGGTTATCACATGACGCGGGGCAACTTCGCCTTCCTGTCCGGCGTGTCCCTGATCGTCTGGAGCATCGTCGGAACGCTCACCGTGCTGGCGTCCTGGGCGATCGGCGGCAGCGACTTCAAGAACGTCATCTTCGGCGACGTCGACATCGGGGTCTTTACGCTGGGTGTCGTCGTCGGCGCGTTCCTCGTGGCTTGGGCGCAGCACCACGGCCATCGCGGGACGACGCCGATACCCGATCGGCGGCATGGCCTGATCGACAGGCGCCAGGCGGCCTAGCGGCCGGAACGCCTCGCTGCCGCCGGGGTCAAACCGGCAGTCATGGCAGGAGGGCGTCATCATGGCCAAACCGGTGTATTACGTCAGCAGCCGTCCCGAGGCCTACGAGATCGCCGGCGAGATCGGGCACGACGAAGCGGCGGCTATCGCCACGACCATCGTCGAGCATGCGCGCCGGCGCTATCCCGATATCGAGTTCCGCGTCGACGGCGAATGGCATAGCCACCAGCCGGGGATGGAGAAGGTTGCCGCCTACATCGAGGACAACTGGCAGCGCTGGATCGGGCAGCTCGCAGCCTGAATGTCGCCGTGGCGACAAAGCCATTGCCATACTCTTGCTAGGGTGGCGAAACCGCGCCGGCCCGTGCTAGTCTTCCCGCAGCCGGCATAGAACCGGTGCCGGAGGAGACAAGAATGGGCAACCCCAAGGTCCGATGAGTTCGCCCGAACTCATCCTCGAGACGGACGGGCTCGTCAAGGAGTTCAAGGGTTTCGTCGCGGTCAATGACGTCAGCCTCAAGGTCCGGCGTGGGCACATCCACGCGCTGATCGGGCCGAACGGCGCCGGCAAGACCACCTGCTTCAACCTCCTCACCAAGTTCCTCGAACCCACGCGCGGCTCCATCCGCTTCAACGGCCGCGACATCACGCGCGAGGCGCCGGCGCAGATCGCGCGCCATGGGGTGGTGCGCTCGTTCCAGATCTCGGCGGTGTTTCCCCACCTGACGGTGCTCGAGAACGTCCGCGTGGCGCTGCAGCGCAAGCTCGGCACCTCCTTCCACTTCTGGCGCTCGCAGCGTTCGCTCGACGTGCTGAACGAACGCGCCGAGCAGTTGCTTTCCGAAGTCGGGCTCGAAGGCTTCGCGGACAAGACGACGGTCGACCTCCCCTACGGCCGCAAGCGCGCGCTCGAGATCGCGACCACGCTGGCGCTCGATCCCGAGCTGATGCTGCTCGACGAGCCGACCCAGGGCATGGGACACGAGGACGTCGACCGCGTGATGCAGCTCATCAAGAAGGTCTCGGCCAATCGCAGCATCCTGATGGTCGAGCACAACATGAAGGTGGTATCGGGAATCTCGGATCGCATCACGGTGCTGGCGCGCGGGGCGGTGTTGGCGGAGGGGACGTATGCCGAGGTGTCGGAGAATCCGGCGGTGATCGAGGCCTACATGGGGTCGGCGGCGGGGCATCTCGAAGGGGCGGTGCATTGATGGACGGCGCGCGCATTCGGTCCGATTCGTTGGGGCTTGGGCGGGCCGACGGGGTGCCCTGCTTCGCTTCGTGTCCCCCGGCGGACAAGAGCGATGAAGCGTCCGCCTCCTCCTTTACCTACGCGAAGCAGGGCACCCCATCGGCCCATGAACGGTGGCAGCGACTCGGGGCCAACGGCAACGACATCAAGCCGCGGGTGGCGGGGGATCGTCGACGCGCAGGTAAAGGAGGAGGCCCGGGCCTTTGCCTCATCCGGGCCGGGGGACACGGAGCGTCGGCGATCCCCCGTCGCCCGCGGCGGTCGCAAGCCAAGAGGGCAAGCTGAACATGGACGCCCGCACCGAATCCCTCCGCATCTCCGACCTCCACGCCTTCTACGGCGAATCCCACATCCTGCATGGCATGGAGATCGTGGTGCGCGCCGGCGAATGCGTGTCGCTGCTCGGCCGCAACGGCGCAGGGCGCACCACCACGCTGCGCGCCGTGATGGGGCTCACCGGCAAGCGCACCGGGTCCATCAAGGTTCTCGGCACAGAGACTATCGGTCTTGCCCCGCATCGCGTGGCGCGGCTGGGGCTGGGCTATTGCCCGGAGGAGCGCGGCATCTACTCGAGCCTGACCTGCGAGGAGAACCTGCTGCTGCCGCCCAAGGTCGGCGACGGCGGCATGGGCCTCGATGAGATCTACGCCATGTTCCCGAACCTCAAGGAACGCCGCAACAGCCAGGGCACGCGGCTGTCGGGCGGCGAGCAGCAGATGCTGGCGCTGGCGCGCGTCCTGCGCACCGGGGCGAAGCTGCTGCTGCTCGACGAGATTTCCGAAGGGCTGGCGCCGGTGATCGTGCAGCGGCTCGGCGAGGTGATCCGCCAGCTCAAGGACAAGGGCTACACGATACTGCTGGTCGAACAGAACTTCCGCTTTGCGGCCCCATTGGCGGACCGGATGTACGTGATCGAGCATGGCCGCGCCGTGGCGGAAATCGCCCAGCACGAGCTCGACGACAAGCGCGATTTTCTGCAAGAGTTTCTAGGCGTCTGAAACAACAACAGGAGACAAGCATGAAAGCCTCACGCATCGCTACCGCAGTCACTGCCGCATTCGGGCTCGCCGCCGGCGCCGCCCAGGCGCAGATCTCGGACAACGTCGTCAAGA
>DASVZI010000141.1:0-9270 GCA_036391735.1 Rhodocyclaceae bacterium | reverse complement strand
TAGGGCGCGAGGATGCCGTCCAGCAACTGCCGTCGTGAAGCTTTAGGCTTCGGTCGCCTCGGTCTCGGCGCCCTGGCCACCCGGAACGTCGCGCTGGATGGTGCGACGCTCGGCGATGCGAGCAGCCTTACCGGTGCGTCCGCGCAGGTAGTAGAGCTTGGCGCGGCGGACGTCGCCGCGGCGCTTGACTTCGATCGCAGCCAGCAGCGGGGAATAGGTCTGGAAGGTCCGCTCGACGCCTTCGCCAGCGGAGATCTTGCGGACGATGAAGCTCGAATTGAGGCCGCGGTTGCGCTTGCCCACCACGACGCCCTCGTAGGCCTGCAGACGCTCGCGGTTGCCTTCCTTGACCTTCACCTGGACGATCACGGTATCGCCGGGAGCGAAGTCGGGGATGGTCTTTCCGAGGCGTTCGATTTCCTCTTTTTCGAGTTGCTGAATCAGGTTCATTTCTAACTCCTGTCAAATGGCCTTTGGCCTTGCGAGCAGAGCAGCGAGCCTTCCGCTGATGCGCGCCGTTTCTTGGTTACTGGCGCTCGCGCCGGAATTCCTCCAGCAGTCGTGCCTCTTCCTTGCTCATGCCGCGGCGTTCGAGCAGTTCCGGCCGCCGCAGCCACGTCCGTCCCAGCGCCTGTTTCAGGCGCCAGCGCCGGATGTTCTCGTGATGCCCCGACAACAGCACGTCGGGCACCTTCATTCCGTCATATTCCTCGGGCCGCGTGTAGTGCGGGCAATCCAGCAGCCCGTCCGCAAACGACTCTTCCACCGCCGAGGCCTCATCGTTCAAGGCTCCCGGCAACTGCCTGACGCAGGCGTCGATCAGCGCCAGCGCCGCGATCTCTCCGCCGGAGAGGACGAAGTCCCCCAGCGATATTTCCTCGTCGACGCAGCGCCCGATCAACCGCTCGTCGACGCCTTCGTAGCGTCCGCACAGCAGCACCGCACCGTCGCCTGCCGCCAGCTCGCACACTTTCGCGTGCGTCAGCGGCGCGCCTTGCGGCGACAGGTAGATCACGCGGCCAGCACCGCCACGGTCCGCTTTCGCGGCCGCAATGGCCTTCTCGAGCGGCGCCACCTGCATCACCATGCCAGGACCGCCCCCGAAGGGCCGGTCGTCCACCGTGCCGTAGCTGTTCTCCGCCCACTGGCGCGGATTCCAGCCCTTGAACTGCCACAGCCCCCGCTCCAGCGCGCGCCGCGTGATGCCCGACTGCGTTACCGCTTCGAACATCTCGGGGAACAGCGTGACGGCGTCGAATCGCAGCGTCACCAGTCCTTCCCCCACGCAACGCGGATGCGGCGGGCGCCAAGATCCACGTCCTTCACCACTTCGGCGACGAAAGGCATCAGGTGCTCCTTCTCCGCCGCTCCGTCCTTCACCACCAGCACCTGGTTGGCGCCCGCCTCGATGAGCGTGGCCACCTTGCCCAGGGGCTCGTCGGCTTCATTCACGACTGCGAGCCCGACCAGGTCGCCCCAGTAGAACTCGTCGTCCCCGGTCGTCGGCAATGCCTCGCGCGGCGCCCCGATGTACATCCCGTCCAGCTTCTCGGCCGCGGTGCGGTCGTCGATGCCGTCGAACTTGGCGATCAGGCCCTTGCCGTGCGGGCGCAGTTCCGTAAGCGCCAGTTGCCGCCAATCGGGTCCGTCGGGCGACTTGCCCAGCCACCAATGCGGCATTGCGGCCCACGACGCCGGGTCGTCCCCAAAGGGGTGCAGCTTGACCCAGCCCTTGATTCCGTACGGGGCGGCGATGCGCCCCAGCACAACAATCCTGGCCCCCCCCACAGCCTCGCTACGCTCGGCTCTCCCCCCAGGGGGCGGACACACTTGGGGCGGCCCGGCGTTTGTCCTGCTCAGGCGGCCTTCTTGGCCAGGCCCTTGACCAGGCGCGCCGCGGTGGGCGACAGCTGGGCACCGTTGCTCTGCCAATAGGCGAGGCGCTCGGCGTTGACGACGAGCCCTTGCTCGTTGGAGGCGGCCACCGGGTTGTAGTAGCCGATGCGCTCGACGAAGCGGCCGTCGCGGCGATTGCGCGAGTCGGTCACCACCATGTTGTAGAACGGGCGCTTCTTGGCGCCGCTGCGGGCGAGACGAATGACAACCATGTGTCGTTCCTTGAATTCAGAAAACGGGATTTCGAAAGAAGGCCGACACCCGATAGGCGCCTGCCGGAAAAGGCGCGGATTATACCCGGCAAATTGATTTATTGGAAGATTCCGGCAATGGTGCGCTGGACGGCCTGGGCGGCGGCGCGGGGATCGGACGCCTGGCGGATCGGCCGTCCTACGACGATGTAATCGGCGCCGTTCTGGAAGGCCTGGGCGACGTCGACCGTGCGCTTCTGGTCATCGACGGGCTTGTTCTCCACGGGGCGGATGCCGGGCGTGACGACCAGCAGCTTCTCGCCCAGTTCGCGGCGGATCATGGGCGCCTCGAGCCCAGAAGAGACGATGCCGTCCACGCCCGTCTGGAGGGCGCGCCGGGCGCGGGAGAGCACCAGTTTCTCCACGTCGCAGGCAAACCCGAGATCATCCAGGTCGCCCCGATCGAGACTGGTGAGCACGGTAACCGCCAGGATCTTGAGGTCGCCCTTGTCCTTGGCGGCTGCTTCCATGATCGCCTGATTGCCATGAACCGTGGCGAAGGTGGCGCCGCTGCCGGACAAGGCGCGCACGGCGGAACGCACGGTCTCGGGGACGTCGAAGAACTTGAGGTCGACGAAGACCTTCTTCCGCTGCTTGACCAGCCAGTCAAGCAGTTCGAAGTAGCCGCCCGCCATGAACAGCTCGAGGCCGATCTTGTAGAAGCCGACGGTGTCGCCGAGCTGGTTCACGAGCGTCTTCGCCGCTTCGGCCTCCGGTAGGTCGAGCGCGACGATCAGGCGATCGGCGGGGGCGATGGGCTTGTCGGATTTGGTCATGGTCTCTTCCAGGAACTTGCGGCGGGATAGAACTGTTCGGGGGACTGCTTCTTGTACCGGCCCTCGACCACGTAGCGGCCGAACTGCATGAATTCCCCGACATCCCTGGCGGCGCCGTTCAACCGCACGAGTTCGCTGCCGTCGAGGCCGAAGACGATCAATGTCGGGGTGCCGGCGATGCGCAGCGATCGCGCATAGGCGCTCTCGGTGGTCCGCTTGCCCCAAAAGTCGGTGATCGGCTGGCTCCCCAGGGTATCGATGCTGAAGATGGCGAAATTCTTGTGGAAGTAGGCTTGCACGTCGTCGCGGCTCAGCACCTGCTGGCGCATGCGGCGGCAATAGGGACAGTTCTCCATCTCGAACATCAGCAGCACGCCCTGCTTGCCCGCCCGCCGGGCGGCCATCAGTTCTTCCGGAAAGTCACCGAAATTGGGATCGAAGAACTTCTCGGCGTCGGCCGCCCGCGCACCGCCCAGCCAGGCGGCGAGTAACAGCAGGAACAGTCCGTAGCGCAGCGATCGCATCATGTCCTCCGGGAGCGCGCGATTCTACTAGAATCCCCGGCAGCCCATGGCCCAGACCGCGCCCCACGCAAATTATCCGACTGCGCTCCAGGACGCCCTGGCCTGGCTCGGCGCGCCGCCGGCGGCCGACCTGCTGCGCGATCTCGCGCCGATGCGCAAGCACCTGGCGGCGATCGCCGACGTCGCCATGCCGCCGGTCCAGTACGTCAAGGTGATGGAACTGTTCGAGGCGCGCGCCAAACTGGCGAGCGCGGCCGTCAAGCCGCTGCTGCTCGACGCGACGCTGCCTGTCCCTAAACGCCTTCGCGTCATCGCGCAGGGGTTGATGCAGATCCATCGCGCGATCGCCTCCGGCTTCCTCCGCGCTCTGCGCGAGGCATCGCCGGACAAGTTCCGCAGCCGCGCGCGGCCGCCGGCGCGCATCTGCGCCTGGGGTCTCGCCCACCTGCTGCAGGAATTCGAGATTGCACAGTTCATCTCGGCGGCACCAGCGCCGGATTTCTGGAAACAGGCCGAAGCGCTCTACCGCATGGCCCTGACGCAACTCGGTGCGGCGGCCCCGGAAGCCGCGGAAGCGGTCGCGCGCATGAAGGCCTTGCTGGCCATGGCGGCGGGGCAGCCCGAGGGCTTCTCGCCCCGCGAAGTCGCGTTCCTCGCCGCCTACCTCGAACAGCACGCGGACGCAGTGGAGATTCCGGCTGCGGGCGAAGCGGACGGCGAGTACTGGGTGGACGGCATGCACGGTATTCCGCCGACGGCCAGCGTGAGGAGACGCCCAGGCAGCGAGGCCGCGCTGCGCTACGGCTGCGCCGCCATGGGCCGCATTGCCCGCGCCCATCTTGCGCGGCTGGCTGCCGGCGAGCGTCCCGAGGCGCTCGGCTTGCCGCACGATGCCCTTTCCGCCGACTATCGCGACGTGCTGACGCGCGCCGCCACGCACTGGGAAAGTCCGCGCGTGCGGCGCACCAACCGACGCCGCCACGGCTCGCGCGTGCAGGTGTGTACCAACCTCGGCCGCCTATGGTGCCAGAGCGGGCCGGACGCCGCCCTGGCCGATATCGAACTCGCCGCCAGCGAATGGATGGTGCTGAACGAAAGCGCGAGCGGCTACGCCATCATGCATGTTTCCGGCAAGCTTGCTGGCCTGATGGCTGGCAGCGCCATCGGTGTGCGGCCGGAGGCCGGCAAGCCGTGGAGCATCTGCATCGTGCGCTGGGCGCGCAGCGACAACCCCGAGCACCTGGAACTGGGCCTCGAGCTGGTTGCACCCAAGGCCGAGGCGGTGCGCATCGTGCGGCCCGGTGCCGGCGGCGAGAGCGAACCGCTACCGGCCCTGCTGCTGCCCCCGCTCGCCGCCCTCAAGCGCGGCGAGGCACTGCTGACTGCACGCGGCTACTTCGCCGCCGGTCCCTTCGCGCTGATCAGCGAAGCCTCGGGGCGCATCCGGGTGGCGGACTGCCTGGCAAGTCACCTGCAGATGCACACCGCCTGCATCGAGATCTTCGAGTTCGAGCGCCTGCGCACGCCGCTGTAAGGATGTCGCCGCCCCCTAGCGGGCGGCCGCGGGCAGCTCGGCGACCAGCAGCGCACCGACGAGAATGACACCCCAGGACAAGTAGAGCCAGACTAGAAAGATGGGGACCGCGGCAAAGGCCCCGTACACCAGGGCAAAGCTGGCGAAGTTCGTGACATAGAGACCGAACAGCCGCTGGATCGCGACGAAGCCGAAGGCGGCGAAAACGCCGCCGACGACGGCGTGCACGCGCTGTACCGGCCGGTTCGGAACCGCCCAGTAAACCAGGGCGAACAGGCCCGCCGTGAACACGAACGACAGGCCGCGGAAGAAGGCGGCGCTTACCCAGGACGGCTCGTCCACCAGACCGAACGACATCCCGGCGACGAAGGTGATGAAGGCGAGGCTGCCGCCGAACGCCAGCGGGCCGAGCAGCAGGGCGACCAGGTGCATCGAGAGACGCCGCAGCCAGGGCCGCGTGGCCTTGATCTTCCAGATCGCGTTGAACGCGTGCTCGATGGTCAGCATCTGCATCAGGGCCGTGACGGTGAGGGCGAGCAGCCCGACCATGGTGACGCGTCCGGCCCGATGGGCGAACTGGCCGATGTATTTGGCGATGATCGCGCCCGCCTTGTCGGGCAGCAGGTTGGCGAGCAGGAACTTTTGGAGCGCCGCCGCCATCCCTTCGGCAAAGGGCAGATGGGAAAGCAAGCCGGCAGCCACGGCGATCATCGGGACGAGCCCGAGCACCGTGGCGAAGCTCAGCGCAGCCGCGGTCTGGGCGAGACGCTCGCTGCGGAAGCGATTGACGACGCTGAGGACGAGACGGAAAGGAGCGAATAGCCAGCGCATATAATGCGCCGCATTCTACCCGGAGCCGCTTATGCGATTGGCACGCATGCTCAACCGCGGCGCAGCCGCCAGCCTGATTGCCCTGTTCCTGCTGTGCCTCGCCTGGGAATGGCGCCTGGCGCCGCTGCGGCCCGGCGGCTCGACGCTGGTCGTCAAGGCGCTGCCGCTGCTGCTCCCGCTATTCGGCATCTTGCGGGGGCGCCGCTACACGCATCAATGGACCTCGCTGCTCTCGCTCGCGTATGCGATGGAAGGGATCGTGCGGGCCACGACTGAGACAGGAACCAGCCGCTGGCTGGCGATTGCCGAACTGCTGCTGGCCCTCGCGCTGTTCGGCACGACGACGTTCTACGCTCGCGTCACCGCGCCGCATAACCGGCGCTAGCGCTCAACTCCGCTCGCGCCGGGGCTCCCGCCCTTCCTGCCGGCGCGGGCGCGCTTCGGCAAGCATCGCGATACCGTTGATCCTCTCGATCGCCAGCACCACCTCCCGCGCCAGGTCGATCAGCTTGCGGCGCTCGGCGCGCGCCTGGCTGCGCAGTACTTCGAAAGCCTCCTGGCGGCTAAGACGACGTCGCTCCATCATGATGCCGATGGCCAGCGAGACGTCCCGGTCGGCGTCGAGCGCGCTCTGCAACTGTCGTCCGGTTTCGCGCAGTTGGCGCGCGTCGTTGGCGCGCGCGAAGGCCGCCTCAATGGCCGGCACCAGGCGATCGGGATCGGCCGGCTTGACCACATAGCCCATGGCGCCAGCTTCCGACGCCTGTTCCACGAGTTCCTCGTCGCTGTAGGCGGTGAGGAAGATGAACGGCACATCGCTGTCGGCATCATGCAGGCGCCAAGCGAGATCGATGCCGGAAACGCCCGGCATGCGGACGTCGAGGATGGCCAGATCGATGCCCCCGCCGGCCAAGACGTCCTCGGCCTCCTCCACGGATGAGGCCGTGGTTACGTGGTAGCCCGCCTGGCGAAGTCCTTCGCCAAGGGTCGCCAGCACCAGCCGGTCGTCATCGAGGAGCAGCAGCCGCTGCAGTTCGGGCATTGCATTGGTCATCGTAGGTTCTCCCTTAGCATTTCAGTGTCACGACGGGGGGCTCCAGCGCCAGACGCGCGACCACCGTTTCCCCGTTGTCATTCAGTTCGAAGCGAGCTCCGCGCCGGGGCAGCAACGACTGGATCAGCTTGAGCCCGCTGCCGCCGGACTGCCCCGCCGACGTTACCGCCGGCTCCAGCCTGCCCGGGTTGCTGACCTTCAGGAAAGCGCGCTCGCGCGCGATGTCGATTCGCAATTCGATCCTCAACTCGGCATCCGGGTCGGAATGCTTTGCCGCGTTGAAGACGATTTCGTTGAGCACCAGCGCGATCGGCACGGCCTCGAGTTCGTTGACGACGAGCCGGCAGTTCACATTGTGCTCGTCGCTATCGAGCGTGATGCTTCGATGCATCAGCTGGCCGATCCCGAGGATCACCTCCTTCAGCACATCGTCGAGCATGATGCGGGCAATGCCCGGACGTCCCTGCAGACCGTAGATGATGGCCACCGCCTGCACCTGGGCGATCGCCTCGCTGATGACCTCGCTCACCTCGGCGTGCTGGTTGGCGTAGTTCCGCAGCATGCCGGTGACGCCCTGCAGGTTGTTCTTGATCCGGTGATGCACTTCGCGCACCAGGGCGTCGCGCTGCGTTCGCGCCGACTCCTCCGCCTGCTGTTCGAGCCGCTTCTGCTCCGTGACATCCTCGCTGAGGCAGACGATCTGGATGAGCTGTCCCTGCTCGTTTCGGACCGGGACGGAGCGGCGGCGGATATGGCGAATCTCGTCCCCGCGCTGGATACGGAAATACATTTCCAGCGGCCCCTCGGCCTGGCGCAGCATGACCGCCTCGATGACGCGCGCCTGGTCCTCCGGGTGAACCGACTGCATCCACTTGAACGGCGAGGAGTACAACTCTGTCGCGGGCCGGCCCCAGATGCGCTGGTAGGTCGGGCTGGCGTAATACACCTGGGTGCCGTCGGGCGAGACGATCCAGAACACCTCCTCGATGTTCTCGACGACCTGGCAGAAGCGTGCCTCGCTTTCCGATAGCGCGAGCTCGATGCGGCGGCTTTCGCTGACGTCCTCGCAGATCAACGCACGCGTATCGTCGCGGCCGGACTCTGTCGGATAGGCGCGCACCGCCAGCCGTCGTTCGCCGCCGTCTGGGCGCCGAATGCGCAACTCGACATCGGCCCTGCCCTCGCGCACCGCCCGATCATGGAAGGCGCGGGCGCGCGGCCGGTCCTCCTCGACCACCAACTGGAACAACAGCGAGGCATCGTCGAGAATCGCCGAGCGCGGCAGGCCGAGAATGACTTCGGCAGCGGCATTCAGGAAATCGAAGCGGCGCTCCCGCAGCGAGTAGATCGCCGCGATGTCGCGCATGTGCTCGGCAAACTTGAAGGAGCTGGTCTTGGCTCCCCGTGGATGGTCCATGGATATTCCAGCGGCTTGTTGCGCAGGGTTCCTGGCGCCGATTCGAGGAAGGCACGATGCCGGCACGCGGGCTGGCGTGCGCCGTCCGGCGGCGTTGTCTGGGGCGCCGGACGGTATATGCGGCGTAGTTTAACTCAGACCTGCGGGTTCACGCGTTCGGGACCGGCTGCCAGCTTGTTGAGCGCATTGATGTAGGCCTTGGCGGATGCGACGATGATGTCGGTATCGGCGCCCTGCCCGTTGACGATGCGGCCGTCCTTGGCGAGCCGCACCGTCACCTCGCCTTGCGCGTCGGTGCCGGTGGTGATCGCATTCACCGAGTAGAGCAGCAGGCCGGCTCCGCTCGCCGCAACTTCCTCGATGGCCTTGAAGGTCGCATCCACCGGACCGCTGCCGACCGCATCGACGCTGCGCTCGGCGCCGCCGACCGCAATGGTGAGGCGCGCTCGCGGCGCCTCGCCGGTCTCGGAATGGAACATCGACGACACCAGCCGGTAGTGCTCCTGGTTCGGCGTCACGGCTTCGTCGCCGATCAGCGCGTAGATGTCCTCGTCGAATATCTCGCGCTTCTTGTCGGCGAGTTCCTTGAAGCGGCCGAACGCCTGGTTGAGCGCCTCCTCGCTGGGCAGCTCGATGCCGAGCTCCTTCAGGCGGGTCTTGAACGCGCTGCGTCCCGAGAGCTTGCCGAGCGTCAGGCGGTTGGTGGTCCAGCCGACGTCCTCCGCCCGCATGATTTCGTAGGTCTCGCGGTGCTTGAGCACGCCATCCTGGTGGATGCCCGATTCATGGGCGAACGCGTTGGCGCCGACGACTGCCTTGTTCGGCTGCACCGGATAGCCGGTGATCTGGGACACCAGCTTCGAGGCCGGCACGATCTGCGTCGTGTCGATGCGCGTGTCGCAGGCGAAGAGATCGCCGCGCGTGCGCACCGCCATCACCACCTCCTCGAGCGAGGCATTGCCGGCCCGCTCGCCGAGCCCGTTGATC
>DASVZI010000140.1:0-5034 GCA_036391735.1 Rhodocyclaceae bacterium | reverse complement strand
TTGGGCGGCGAGATTATAATGCGCCCTTTTCCCAAGTAGCCCGGATTCCCACGTGCGCCTGACCAAGCTCAAACTCTCCGGTTTCAAGTCCTTCGTCGACCCGACCACGGTGGTTTTCCCCGGCCAGCTGGCGGGGGTGGTGGGACCGAACGGCTGCGGCAAGTCGAACGTGATCGACGCCGTGCGCTGGGTGCTGGGCGAATCGAAAGCCTCCGAACTGCGCGGCGAATCGATCCAGGACGTCATCTTCAAGGGCTCCGGCACGCGCAAGGAGGTTTCGCGCGCCAGCGTCGAACTGCACTTCGACAACGCGCAGGGTCGCGCGGCCGGCCAGTGGAGCCAGTACAACGAGATCATGGTCAAGCGGGTGCTCGACCGCGAGGGCAACTCCAGCTACTACATCAACAACCTGCACGTCCGCCGCCGCGACGTCATCGACCTGTTCCTCGGCACCGGCCTTGGGCCGCGCGCGTACGCCATCATCGGCCAGGGCATGATCTCGCGCATCGTCGAGGCCAAGCCGGAGGAGCTGCGCTTCTTCCTCGAGGAGGCCGCCGGCGTCACCAAGTACAAGGAGCGGCGCAAGGAGACCGAACACCGGCTCGAGGACGCCCGCGAGAACATCGCCCGCGTCGACGACATCCGCAACGAACTCGAAGGCCAGATCACGCGCCTCGAGGCGCAGGCGGTGGTGGCGCAGCAGTACAAGGACCTGCAGGCCCAGTTGCACCGCCGCCAGAACCTGCTGTGGCTGAAGAAGCGCAACGATGCGCGCCGCGAAGCCGAGCGGGCGGGGCACGACGTCGAGAAGGCGGTGAACCGGGTCGAGGCCGAAACTGCGCAGCTGCGCGAGATCGAGGCCAAGGTCGAGCAGTCGCGCGAGGCGCATTTCGCCGCCTCCGATGCGCTGCACGCCGCCCAGGCCGAGATGTACTCGGCCAACGCGGAGGTCAAGCGGCTCGAGTCCGAGATCAACCATGTGCGCGATTCGCGTGCGCGCCTCGAAGCCCGGCTGGCGCAGCTGTCGGTGGAGCAGAACCACTGGAGCGGCGAGACCAAGCGCGTCGAAGACGAGGACTTCCGCTGGCGGTCGCTGCTGGAGAACTCGCGCGAGCGCGCCGGCACGGCCGCGGCCCGCCACGAGGAAGCGGCGGCGCGGCTCCCCGAGGCCGAGACCGCGGTGCGCGAGGCCGAAGCGGCGGCCACCGAGGCGCGCCGCCAACTCAACGAAGCCGAGCAGGGCACGCGCCTGGCCGAAGCCGACCGCGGCCACGCCTTGCGCGCGCTGGAGAATCTCAGCCAGCGGCGCCAGCGCCTCGAACAGGAACTCGGCGGCATCGTGCAACCGGACCCCCTCCAGCTCGCGCAGGCCGAGGAGGCCGCAGCGCGCGCCGAGGAGGAACTGGAAACGCGCCAATCGCGCCTGGCCGAACTCCAGGGCCGGCTGCCGCAGCTCGACGGCGCCCTGCGCAGCGCGCGCGAAGCGCTCGCGCTGGCGCATCGCCAGCTGGCAGAGACGCGCGCCCGCTACGATGCCCTGCAGCAGTTGCAGCAGCGCGTCCAGCAGAACGGCGAGATCGGCGATTGGCTGAAGGCCCAGGGCCTGACGGATGCCAAGCCGCTCTGGCAGGTGATCCACGTCGAGGCCGGATGGGAAACCGCGGTCGAGGCGGTCCTGCGCGAGCGCCTGTCGGCACTGGCCGCGGACGCCGACACGGCGGCCCGCGCCCTTGCGTCGCCGCCGCCCGCCACCTTCGCCCTGGCGCTGCCCGACAACGCGACGCCGCAGCCGGCGGCCGGCGACACCCTGCGCGCGAAGGTGCGCTGCGACGACCCGCGCTGGTCGGCGGTGCTCGACGAATGGCTGGCCGGCGTGGTGGTGGCCGACGACCTGTCGGGCCGCGTCGCGAGCCGCTCGGGCGTCGCCGTGTCCCGCGAGGGCCACGTGCTGTCCGCGCATGGCTTGACGCTCTACGTGCCGGACGTGCGCACCCATGGCGTCATCGAGCGCCAGCGCGAGATCGAGGAACTCGAAGCCCTGGTCGCCGCCCGCGAGCAGGAGGAAATGGCGGCACGCGAGCGCCAGGAACAGGCCGAGCAGCAGCTGGCCGAGGCGCAGGCGCAACTGGTCGAAGCGCGCCGCGGTGCCGAGGAGGGCCAGCAGCGCCGGCACGCGGCACAGGTCGAGGCCCTCAAGCTGACGCAGGCGCAGGCCCGCTACGAGGAGCGCGCCGGGCAGATCACGCGCGACCTCGAGGAAATCGTCAAGGGCGAGGAGAACGAGAAGGCCGAGCTCGAACGCGCCGAGATCGAGTCCGAGCGCTGCCGCGAACAACTCGGCGCGGTCCGCGAAAGGCTGGAGGCGGCGCTCGAATTGCAGCGCAACCGCGATGCCGCGCTGCGCGAGGCGCGCGCGCTCGAGCACCAGTTGGCGCGCGAAGCGCAGGAAGCAGGCTTCTCGGAGCGCGAGTGCCTTTCCAAGCTCGAGGACAACGCCCGCGCCGCCGAGACGGCGAAGACGCAGCTGGCGCGCGTCGCCGCCGAGACGGAAACTGCGCAGACCGAACTCGCCGCCATCAGCGACGCCGTGCTGCAGGAGCAGCTGCAGACCGCGCTGGGTTCGCGCCAGGGCCGCGAAGGACTGCTGGCCGAGCGTCGCAATGCCCTGGAAGCCGCCGCCACCGAGCTGCGCACGCTCGACGAGCAGCGCATGAAGCTCGAGCAGGGGCTGCAGCCGGCGCGCGACAAGATCAACGATCTGAAGCTCAAGCAGCAGGCGGCGCAGCTCAACGAGGAGCAGTGCCGCGAGCGCCTGCTCGAAGGCGGCATCGCCAGCGAGGAAGACGAAGCCGCGCTGGCGGCCGAACTGGTGCCGGGCCTCAGGGAGCCGGTGCTGCAAGGCGACATCGCCCGACTCAATGCCGAGATCGAGGCCCTTGGCCCGGTCAACCTCGCCGCGCTCGAGGAACTGACGATCTCGCGCGAGCGCAAAGGCTATCTCGACGAACAGTCGACCGACCTCGTCACGGCGATCAACACCCTCGAGGACGCGATACGCCGCATCGATCGCGAGACGCGCGAGCAGCTCCAGGAGACCTACGACACGGTCAACCGCCACTTCGGCACGCTGTTCCCGCAGCTGTTCGGCGGCGGCGAGGCCAAGCTGCTGCTCACCGGCGAGGAGATCCTCGATGCCGGCATCCAGATCATGGCGCAGCCGCCGGGCAAGAAGAACTCGACCATCCACCTGCTTTCCGGCGGCGAGAAGGCGCTCACCGCCATCGCGCTGGTGTTCGCGATGTTCCAGCTCAACCCGGCGCCGTTCTGCATGCTCGACGAGGTCGATGCTCCGCTCGACGACTCCAACACCGTGCGCTTCTGCGAAATGGTCAAGCGCATGTCGTCGCAGACGCAGTTCATCTTCATCACCCACAACAAGATCGCCATGGAGATGGGCCAGCAGCTGATCGGCGTCACGATGCAGGAACGCGGCGTCTCGCGCGTGGTCGAGGTCGATATCCAGGAAGCCCTGAGGATGACGGTGAAGGAGGCCGCGTAATGCTCGGAAATGAGCTTCAGCTGGGCCTGCTGGGCGCCGGCGTGGCAGTGGTCGGCGCCGTGTGGAGCTACAACCTCTGGCAGGAGCGCAAGCACAAGAAGCTTGCCGAGAAGGTCTTCAAGGGCGAACAGCCCGACGTTCTGCTGAAGGAGGCGCGCGAGGAGCGCGAGGAGCCGCAGGAGCGCCCGGCGCCGCGCGCCGCGGTCGAGGAGCGCATCGAGCCGGTCGTGGCGCCGCTCGAGCCGGTGGTGGCGATCGCCGAGGTCATTGCGGAAGGCGCGCCGCCGTCGGCGCCGCCCGCGGAGTGGGCGGACGAGATCGCCGATTGCATGGTGCGCATCGAGTTCCCGGCCGGCATTTCCGCGCCGGCGCTGTGGGGCGTGCAGGCGGCGTGGGCCGGTGAACTGGCAAAACCCCTCGCCTGGTGCGGTTTCGACGCCGCGGGCCGGCGCTGGAAGCGGCTGGGCCCGAACGACGCCGGCAGCTACGCCGACGTCGTCGCCGCGCTGCAGCTTGCCGACCGCCAGGGCGCGGCGTCGGAGCGCGACGTCGTGGCCTTTCTCGAGGGCGTGCAGCGGCTGGTCCAGCAATTCGGCGGCAAGGCCGAGTTCCCCGAGGCGGCGCAGGCGCTTGCCCATGCACAATCGCTCGACGATTTCTGCGCCAGCGTCGACGTGCAACTCTCCGTGAACGTCGTGGAGACGGCCGGCGGCTCCTTCGTCGGCACCAAGCTGCGCGGGCTGGCGGAGGCCTCGGGCCTGGCGCTGGAGGAGGATGGCCGCTTCCATGCGCGCGACGACGAGGGCATCGAACTGTTCACCCTCAGCAACCTCGGCCAGGAATTCTTCACCGCGGAATCCATCAAGGGCATGGCGCTTCTGGGCATCAGTTTCGTGCTCGACGTGCCGCGCGTGCCGCACGGACAGGCGACGTTCGAGCGCATGGCGACGGCGGCGAAGCAGATGGCAGTGGCGCTGGGCGGCACCTTGGTCGATGCGCAGCGCCACCCGCTGAGCGAGCCGATGATCGCCGGCATCCGCGCCAAGGTCACGGAGATCCAGCGCCAGATGGCGGCCAACCAGATCCCGGCGGGCAGCGCGCGGGCGCTGCGCCTGTTCAGCTGATGGCTGTACCGGTCGCGGCCGCCGACCGGGCCGGTCAACTGCGCAGCGAGATCCAGCGGCACGACCATGCCTACTACGTGCTCGATGCGCCGACGATTCCCGACGCCGAGTACGACAAGCTGTTCCGCGAACTGCAGGCGCTGGAGGCGCAATACCCCGAGCTGCTGACCGCGGACTCGCCGACGCAGCGCGTGGGCGGCAAGCCATTGCCGCAGTTCGCGGCGGTGCGCCACGCGGTTCCCATGCTGTCGATCCGCACCGAAACGGATACCGAGGCCAGCGGGGCGCTCGCCTTCGACGCGCGTGTGCGCAAGGAACTGGGGCTCGGTCAAGGCGATCCGCCCGTCGAAT
>DASVZI010000139.1:0-31408 GCA_036391735.1 Rhodocyclaceae bacterium | reverse complement strand
GGGTTCTTGCCCTGGTAGTCGCCGCCGACGAGCACGACGCCGCCGGCATTGGTGCCGGAAGCATCGATGCTGGCGTTGTCGATGACGGCGACGCGGTTGCCGAGCACCTCGATGCGGCCGCCCGTCGTGCCGTTGGCGGAGAGCTGGGCGTTGCCCTCGACGTAGGTGTCCTGGGTGGCCTTGAGGAAAATGCGGCCGCCTTCACTGACGACGCTGGAAGCGTTGAGGATGCCGGAGTTCCTGACGATGACGCCGGCCATGCCGATGCGGCCGGCCTCGGCGACGATCTGGCCGAGGTTGGTGGTGTTGCCGGCAGCGCCGGTGATTTGGACCGAGACGCCGGGGGTGCCGGTGTCGACGAGAGAGACGGTCTCGCCGGCAGCGAGGAGGGTCTCGCCCTGGGGCGTGGTGATGATGCCTTCGTTGCTGACGTTGGCGCCGACGAGATAGACGGAGCCGCCGGAAGGCGTGGCGATGGTGCCCTGGTTGACCACGTCGCCGGCGCCGGGGGTCTTCTGGAAGTTGAGGCGGCCGGCGAGGAAGTCGGCGTTGGCGACGTCGAGGGTGGACGCGATGAAGCCGCCGGTATTGATGAGGCCGGAAGGGCCGATCATGATGCCGGAGGGGTTGATGAGCCAGACCTTGCCGGGCGAGGAGAGGGTGCCGTAGATGGCGGAGGGATTGCCGGCGGCGACGCGGTTGAGGACGGAACTGGAAGCAGCCTGGTCGAAATGGACGGTGAAGCCGGCGCCGATGTTGAAGCTGCTCCAGCCGAGGATGGCGCCGTTGGAGTTCTTGATGGTGAGGACGTTGCCGACCTGGGAGGCGGTGGCGCTGCCGGCGACGACGTTCATGTCGGTGGGCAGGCTGGCGGCCCAGGCGGGCGCGGTCGCGTAGCAGCCGACGATGGCGGCCGTCAGCGCGCGGGCTCGTATAGCGGGCCGTCGCGACGCGCGGGACGAGCGGTTCATGGTAGCCCCCTTGCTGCGATCGCGGCGCGGCGCCACGACCCTAGTCGATGTGGGGCGATTATGCCACGCGGTTTCGGCCGGGGCGCGCGATTGGCCCGCTCGGACTAATCACGCCGGGACCCGCCGGCGCGCTAGAAGCCGTACTGGATCGCGAAGTGACCGCGCCAGTCGCCCCGGCTCTCCGTGTTGCTGGGGTTGGTGATCGTCGCGGTGGGAACGAAATCGGCGGGTCCGGCGTCGATGACGCGTGCGAGATCGAAGCGCACGCTGAAGTCCTTGCCCATCGAGTAGCGCAAGCCCGCGCCGATGCTGGCGATGTTTGCCTTCTCGAACGTCCCCATGTGCGAAGTGTTGGGGGCGCCGACATAATTCATGGCCCAGCCGAAATCGAAGAAACCGAGCGCCTTCAGGCTGCCCGGCGCGTTGAGCCTGCCGGCCAGTTCGGGGGAATAGAGCTCGAGGTTGACGAAGCCGCCCTTATCCATGGCCACGGCGCGTTCGTTGAACCCGCGTACGGCCGCCGCGCCGGCGATGCTGAACTGCTCGCTCATCGGCAACGGAGTGTTGCTGTATTGCCCGCTGAAGGCTGCGCGCACGGTCCAATCGTCGGGCAGCGCGCGCAGGTAGCTGACGGCGAACTTCAGATAGTTGAACTCGTTGGGCGTCGGACGCTGGTGCCCGCCGTCGGCATCCGCATTCATGATGCTGTAGCGGTCGTTGCCCGTGGCGCCGTTGGCTGCCGTGTAGTCGTAACGGCTGCCGGTCGAGAAGTTCTGGAAGAAGCCCAGGCTGTAATCCAGGATCTCCCCGGGGCTCTGGCGCTGGCCCGCGTAGGTGGCGGAGAGCAGGCGCACCGTGTAGGGCGTGCACGCCGCGTTCCCCGGTACGGGCGGATTGATGTCGAAGGGCGCTCCCGTGGTCGGGTTGGTGCAGCGCATGTTGATGTACTTGTCGTCGAAGCCGGCGACCAGCTTCGAGGTGTATTCGCCGCGGCGCGCGAAATAGTGGTTCCAGCGCAGGCCGAAGACGTCGCCCTTGCCGGCGATGGCGAAGCCGGTCGCCTGCGCGCTGGGCGTGTTGATCGAGGACTTGCCGTAGATGATGTCGAGGCTGTCGCCGATCCCGTAGAAGGGGAGCCGATAGGCGAAGCTGTAGATGTCCACCTTGACGCCGCTCGGCTGGTCCGGAGATCCCGTGTACGCCACGGTGAGCACCTGGTCCCGGTTGGCGACGTTCGCGTTCTGGTAGGCGACGCCCGCGCGCAGCTTGCCGGTCGCGCCCGTACCGGTGTTGTCGACCGAGAGGAGGACCTTCTCGGGGTTCTCGTCGGTGACGTTGACCTTCGCGTCGACTTTGCCCTCCTGCTCGCTGACGCCGAGGGTGACTTCCGCCTGTTTGGCGGGGTTCTCGTTGGCGAGCTGGATATCCTCCGAGAGCTTGCGCATGTTCGGCGCGGCGCCGGCCTTCAAGTCCGGCAGCGATGCCAGGATGTTCTCGGTGGTGAAGTGCTGATTGCCGACCACCGTGATCTTGCCGACCACGCCTTCGGTCACCAGCAGGCGCACCGTGCCTTGGGTGATCTCCTGCTCGGGCACATACACCTGGACGGTGCCGTAGCCGAGCGAGCGATAGGCGAGTTCCAGCGCCTCGAGCGCCTTCTGGATGTCGCCATAGTTGCGCTTCGCGCCGGTGTAGGGAGCGACGGCCGCGTCTACCTCGGCCTTGGGCAGCAGCGTATTGCCTTCCACCCGGAAACGCTGGATGTCGAAACGCTCGTCCTCCGCGCGCGCAAGCCCGCAGACCGAAAACGCCAACAAGAATGCGCAACTCGCCAGCCGCTTCATTCGTTTCACCCCTTTTTGCCGGACGATGTCTCGGTTCGGCGCCTCTTCGATGCGGGCCCGTCCCTTTAGCCCAAACGGCGGCGCCATTATAGGCGCAAGATCGATTTTGGAAGAACGGGCTGGCTGAGCGGGGATCTAGCCGGCGCGGCGCCGTCTCGACAGCGTACCGAGGACTGCCAGACCCGCCAGCATCATCGCGGCGCTTTCGGGCTCGGGCACGGGGGCCGCGAGGATCGAGACGCGCAGATTGTCGATGCCCCAGGATTCATCCGAACAATTGTCGCTGACACAGCTCGGATTGCCGTTGGTTCTGCCTTGCCAGCCGCTGCCATCCGCCCAAAAGCTGATCGTCAAGGTCGAGCCGCTGTGGGCGATGGACTGGAATCGCGGATCCAGTCCCATGTCGTAGGCGTCGTCAAGATACGCGTTGCCGTCGTAGTTCCGGGCAATGGGCGTCAGCAGGCCGCCCGTCGGCGCAACGTAGCTCTGGACGTAATTGGCATCGGGCCAGGTCGTGAACGTTTCCGAGAAAAGCCTCACGCCGTCGACGGAAACGTTGAAATAGTCGTGATTGGCAAATTCCATGCGCGGGTTGGGAGCGTAGTAGCTTCCGTCCCAACTGTCGCGAATGGCAAGCAGGAACGACAGACTGATCGCCGTGTGTGCTGGCAGGTTGGTCAACGTGAGGGTCGTCGGAACGCTGGGGGCCGTCAGGGAGTTGCAGCGGAAGTTGTAGCACCCGGTGTCGTTCACCAGATATTGGCCGCTGAACTGGTTGCCTTGTTGGCCCACGCCGGCGTACCCCGAAACCGATTTCAGGAAGCCCCCGCCCGAGACCTGCGCCGACATGCCGCCGTTGAAGTCGTTCGAATATACGGACTGCCAGTCCGCCTGGGCGTTGAGTGAAAAGCCTAGCGCTACGAGAGCACTGATCGCCGCGCGAGCAAGCGTTCCGGACGTTTTCATTTCGTTCCCCTTGATGCCATTGTCAAAGGCGCGAGTCTATGCCCTGGGATGGCTGGGGTCGTTAGTCCGGAGGGACTAATAGCGAGGGCCAGCTAGTCGTCAGTGGCGCCGAGGCCCCTCCGAAAGTGCCGCCCCGGGTGACCCTGCCTCGGCAACCGCCGCGATGTCGCTCTCAGCTTCGGGCGGCGCCTTCCCGGTCACGCGCTACCGACGGTAGGCAATAGCACCGTGGACCGTGCTCGCGCCGGAATCCCGGATTTCGAAGCTAGTACCGGCCCTCGTGGCGCCGGCTCCGGCAAAGAATCCCTGGACGGAGGTGGAACAGCTGCCGGCACAGCCCGTCGTCGCCGCGCTGGCGTTGAAGTTGGGCGAGGACGCCGAAATGGAAGTGTTCCAGGTGTTGGCGTAGGACCGGCCGCTGATCGAAACGTCGAATTGCCCGAGCAGAACCCCCGTGCCGAAGTTCGCCTGGATGCTCGCAGCCGTTACGGTTCCAGTGGCTCCGCTGTCGCTCGTCGGCGCCGTCGCACCGATCATGGTGTATGTGGCGACGACCCCCTGGCTCTGTAGCGCCGTCATGTCGGCCGCGGTGGTCGGGATGCCGCCGATGTAATGCAGGTCGTTGAGCGGATAGGACCCGGAGAACATGCCGTAGTAGTAGAAGTCGACCGTGCCGGTCGCCCATCTGCCCCAGCCGACCACACCGTCGGAATGCGCTTCGGCAGAAGCGCCCGGCATATACACGGAGGAGGAGTACGCGTTGCCGCTGATGAACTGGGTGAGCCGAGAGGAGCTGTCGAAGATCGCCGTGCCGGTCGTCGAGGAGATGATCGGACTCCCCGATTCCATATACGCGAGCGCAGCAGCGTAGCCCGGTCCCGATTGCATCGGCGGGATGCCGATGATGCTGGGCTGGCCCGAACTGTTGGTATTGTTCGTGACGCTGAACTGCGTGGCCGATATCTCCTGCGGCTGCTCCGGGGGCAAGTCGGCTTTCGTCGTGACGATCACCGGCTTGATGTTCGCCCCCGCCACGTAACCGGTCTGGCCCCCGACCAGCGTGATGCAGCCGGCGGCGTTGCAGATTACCGTCGAGCCCTCGCCGGTGCTGACCGTGATGCTGTTGCCGTAGGTGATCGAATACTCCGTGCCGCGTATGCCGATGGTGGCCACGGTGGTGGTGACGCCGTAGTTCTTCCGGTTGGTGCGTCCGACCAGGCCGGTGATGGTGCGCAGGCCGCCCTTCAGCAGGCTGAAGAAGCCGCGCTCCTCGCCGTCGGCCTTGCCGTTGAACTTGTAGTCGTCGATACGGTACTCGCTCTTGGGCTGCAGCGAGACCTGGGCGCCGTCGGTGAAGCGCAGCCAGACGCGGCCATTGCCCCCGGTTTCGATGGTGTCGCCGGAGTCGAACTCGTCGCCCTTGGCCAGCGGCCGCGAACGGCCGTCGGGCGAGAGCGCTCTTACATCGCCGACGGCGAAATCGATGCGGCCGGCGGCGGCGAAGGCGAAAGTCGGCAAAGCGAAGGCGACCGCCAGTGCGGCGGGCATGATCTTGAGGCCGGATGCGGACATGGCGGGCTCCTCAGAAATCGCGACGCACGGTGACGGAAATCATCTCGCGCTTGTATGCGTTGATCGGGATGCTCGAACTGTTGCGCGTGTAGTTGTATTGGGGGGTCAGGCGCCAGTTGTCGGCGAAGTTCCAAATCACGCCGGCCGAGAAATCGTTGAGGTTGTCGCTGCGCGAGGCGAGGAAGAAGGGATCCTGGCCACGGTAGCGATCTTTTTCATGAGTGAAGTTGGCGAAGGCGGTCATGTCGGCGCGGAACTGGTAGCGCGCGCCGCCGCGGGCGCCCCACAGTTTGTGGCCGAGGAAGTCGAAGCCGGATTGCGTGTCGCGCTCGTCGCCGGCGTAGAGGCCACCGTAGAAGATGGTCTTCTCGTCGCGCAACGCGTGGGCCAGGTTGAAGCCGTACACCGTACGCTCGGCATTGCGCGGGTTCTGGTACGGATAGCGCAGCCAGCCGTACTGGATGAAGACGCTGCCCTGGGTGCGGGCATCGAAGTTCCGCTGCCACTGGCCGGTGAAGCCGTTCGCGTCGCGGTAGCGGCTGTTGTCGACGTAGAAGGTGCCGTCCTGGTAGCCGAGGCTGAAGACATCCTGGTCGCGGGTATAAGCGACACCGATGTTGGCGTCGGCGCTGCCGGTGTCGTAGATATCGTAGGTTCCGTTGATGCGCTTGCTGGCGGCCACCCCCGCCGTCAGGTCGAGGCCTTCCGCGAGTGGCGTCCGCAGGCTGGCGCCGGCCGCGTAGTTGGTGTAGTCGTCCCGCAACGCGACGCTGGTATTGGACAGGGTAAACACCAGGCCGCCGAAGGCCGGTACCGCCACCTGGCTGCCGGCCGGGCCGGCATTGACGTTGGTGTCGTGGCCGTAGGTGAATTCCGCGAAGCCGCTGACGACCGTTTTACCCTGCGCCTCGACGCGCTCGACGGCGCTGAGCAGGCGATCGATGGTCGCCTTCACCTCTTCCGGCACCGGCTCGTTCCGCACATTCTCGAATTCGCGCCTTGCCGTCTTGGTCTCGCCGGCGGCCAGATAGGCGCGGGCAATTTCGGCGCGGGCGCGAGCGTTGTTCGGCTGAATGGCCAGCACCCGCTCGAGTGCGAAGATGGCGTTGGTGTTGTGGCCCGACTCCA
This sequence comes from Rhodocyclaceae bacterium, assembly GCA_036391735.1. GTDB lineage: Bacteria > Pseudomonadota > Gammaproteobacteria > Burkholderiales > Rhodocyclaceae > Nitricoxidireducens. The sequence continues at coordinate 24,927 of DASVZI010000139.1, read as the reverse complement.
CGGCGGCGAGGCCGAGCAGGAAGTCGAAGTCGGGATTGCCGGCGCGTGCCGGTTCCTCGGCGATCAACAACTCGAAGGCGGCACCGGCTTTGCCTTGCTCGAGCAGCGCTTTGCCCTGGTCGGTGAGCGCGTCGGCCCGAGCGGTATTTGCCAGGGCCGCCAGGACCGCCAGCAGGATCGTCGAACGGATTTTGTTCGCCATGCCTATCCCCTTCGCAATGCCGAATGGCCTTTACTGGTCAGGGGATTATACGGAAAAGCCGCTACAGCAGGACGATGTCGTATTGTTCCTGGGTATAGCTGGGCTCGGCCTGGAGGGAGATCGGCTTGCCGATGAAGTCGGACAGCATGGCGAGCGCCTGGGATTCCTCGTCGAGGAACAGGTCGGTGACGGCCGGGGCGGCCAGCACGCGGTACTCGCGGGCGTTGAACTGGCGCGCCTCGCGCAGCAGCTCGCGCAGGATCTCGTAGCAGACGGTCTGGGCGGTCTTGACCTCGCCGCGGCCGCCGCAGGTCGGACAGGGCTCGCACAGCACGTGGGCGAGCGACTCGCGCGTGCGCTTGCGCGTCATCTCGACCAGGCCGAGTTGGGTGAAGCCGCTGATCGAGACGCGGGTGTGATCGCGGGCGAGCGCCTTGTTGAACTCGGCGAGCACGGCGTTGCGGTGCTCCTCCGACTCCATGTCGATGAAGTCGACGATGATGATGCCGCCCAGGTTGCGCAGGCGCAGCTGGCGCGCGATGGCCACCGTGGCTTCGAGGTTGGTCTTGAAGATCGTGTCGTCGAAGTTGCGCGCGCCGACGAAGCCGCCGGTGTTGACGTCGATGGTGGTCATCGCCTCGGTCTGGTCGATGATCAGGTAGCCGCCCGACTTGAGGTCGACGCGCCGCCCGAGCGCCTTCTGGATCTCGTTCTCGACGCCGTGGAAGTCGAACAGCGGACGCTCGCCCTGGTAGTGGTCGAGCAGATCGGCGACCTGCGGCATGTACTCGCGCGCGAAGGCGGTGAGCTTCTGGAAGTTCTCGCGCGAGTCGATGACGACGCGCGTCGTCTCGCGGGTCACCAGGTCGCGCAGCACGCGCTGCGCCAGCGTCAGGTCGTGGTGCAGCAGTTCCGGCGGCTTGGCGTTCTTCTGGCGGGCCACGATTTCCGCCCACAACCGGCGCAGGTAGGCGATGTCGGCGCGCAACTCGTCGTCGCGCGCATCCTCGGCCATGGTGCGTACGATGTAGCCGCCCTGCTCGTCCTCCGGCAGCAGCGCCTGGATGCGGTTGCGCAGGCGCTCGCGGTCGGCTTCGTCGCCGATGCGCTGCGAGATGCCGATGTGCTTCTCCTGCGGCAGGTATACCAGCAGGCGGCCGGCCAGCGAGATCTGCGTCGACAGGCGCGCGCCCTTGCTGCCGATCGGATCCTTGAGCACCTGCACCATGATGTTCTGGCCTTCGGCCAGGATCTTCTCGATCGGCTGGCCGGCGTGCCCGTTGTGGCGCTCTTCCCAGATGTCCGCGACGTGGAGGAACGCAGTGCGATCGATGCCGACGTCGACGAAGGCCGACTGCATGCCGGGCAGCACGCGCACCACCCGGCCGTAATAGACGTTGCCGACGATGCCGCGGCCGTTGGTGCGCTCGACGTGGAGTTCCTGTACGGCGCCCTGCTGCACCAGGGCGACGCGCGTCTCCTGCGGCGTGAAGTTGATGAGGAATTCTTCGCTCATGGGAACATGCCGGGCCGCCCCGAATGTTCCCGCCCCCTGGGGGGAGAACCGAGCGGAGCGAGGTTGTCGGGGGGGGGCATCATATCGGGTACCCGAAGCTTCTCAGCAGCAGCGCAGTTTCGCACAGCGGCAGGCCGACGATGCCGGAGGGGGAGCCGCGCACCGACTCGACGAATACGGCGGCGCGGCCCTGCAGGCCGTAGGCGCCGGCCTTGTCGTGCGGCTCGCCGCTCGCCACGTAGCGGCGGATCTCGGCCAGCTCGAGCTTGCGGAAGCGCACTTCGCTGACGCTCGCCACGCACTGGCTGACGCCCGCATGGCTGATCGCCACCGCGGTGATGACCTCGTGGCTGCGGCCCGACAGCCGCGACAGGATCGCTACGGCGTCTTCGTCGTCGTTCGGCTTGCCGACGATCTCGCCGTCGACGTCGAGCGTGGTGTCGGCGGCCAGCACCGGGCGTGCGAGCAGCTTGCGCGCCGTCACCAGTTCGGCGCCGTGCATGGCCTTCGCGGTCGCGACGCGCCGCGCGTAGACCTCCGGCAGCTCGCCGGGCAGCGGCGTCTCGTCGGTCGCCGCATCCTCGCGCGGCGGCGCGCGGAACATCAGCAGGTCGAAGCGCACGCCGATCTGCGTCAGCAGTTCGCGCCGCCGCGGGCTCTTCGAGGCGAGATAGATGCGGGGCTCGAGCGTCATCGTCATTCGCGGTGGTAGGGGTGGCCCCTCATCAGGCTGGCGGCGCGGTAGAGCGCTTCGGCGAGCACCACGCGCGCCATGCCGTGCGGCAGGGTCAGGCTGGAGAGCCGCAGCATCTCGTCGGCGGCATCCTTCACCGTCGCGTCGAGGCCGTCGGGACCGCCGATGACGAAAGCGACGTCGCCGCCCGCGGCCGCCCAGCGCGCCAGGCGGTCGGACAGCATGCGCGTGGTGAGATCGGCGCCGCGCTCGTCGAGCACCACGCGCCGGCACTGCGCGGGCAAGGCCGCGCGCAGGCGCTCGGCTTCGGCCTTCGTCATGGCAGGCACAGGCTTGCCGCCGCTGCGCGGCTCGGGCTTGACCTCGACCAGGGTGAGCGGCATCTCGCGCGGCATGCGCTTCGCGTACTCGGCGAAGCCGGCATCGACCCAGTCCGGCATGCGGGTGCCCACCGCGGCGACGATCAATTTCACTCCTCGGATCCGCTCTTGGGCTTGCGCTTCGGCTTGGTCTGCCAGAGCTCTTCGAGGTTGTAGTAGCTGCGCACCGCCGGCTGCATCACGTGCACAACGATGCTGCCGAGGTCCACCAGCACCCAGTCGCCGTTGTCCTCGCCTTCGGTTCCGACCACTTCGCCGCCGGCTTCGCGCACCTTGTCCTGCACGTTGCGCGCCAGCGATTTCACCTGCCGGTTGGAGTTGCCGCTGGCGACGATGATGCGGTCGAACATCGAGGTGAGCTTGGTGGTGTTGATGACTTCGATGTCTTCGCCCTTGATGTCTTCGAGGGCGGCGACGGCGATCTTCTGCAGCTTGCGAACATCCATGGTTCAGGTCTGGTAGAGGTGATTGCGGCGAATATAGTCGAGAACGCCGGAAGGCAGCAAATCCGCGGGGTCGCGGGGATCGGCGCCGCGCAGGGCGGCGCGCACCATGGTGGCGGAAAGGTCGGCGGGCTCGACCGGCTCGATCTCGAACTCGACCACGGCACCGGCGGGCCGACTCGCCAGCACAGCGGCGTCGCCACCGCGCCGCGCCCGGTAGGCGGCGGCGAGTTCGTCGCCCATGGCGGCGGGATCGAGCGGAGCGCCCGGCCGGGCGGTCACGGCGATGTGGGCGAGGTCGAAGAGCTCGCGCCAGCGGCGCCAGGTCGGCAGGCCGAGGAAGGCGTCGGCGCCGACCAGCAGTACCAGGGGCCGGTCCTCCCCGAGGCTGGCGCGCAGCCGTTCCAGGGTGGGGACGGTGAAGCTCGGCTCGCCGCTCGCGACCTCGTCGGCATCCACGGCGAAACGCGGCTCGCCGGCGGTGGCCAGCCGCACCATCGCCAGCCGATGTTCGGCCGGCGCGTGCGGCGCCTGGCGATGCGAGGGCTGCCCGGCGGGAATCCAGCGGATCTCGCCCAGTCCCAGTCGGACGAGGGCGGCGCGCGCGAGGTGGAGGTGGGCGCGATGGACGGGATCGAAGGTTCCGCCCAGGATGCCCAGCGGCGCCGCGCGGCGGGCGTCAGGCATGCTCGTCGGTCGGCGGATGGAAGATGTCGCGGTAGCCGACGTAAACGCTGGCCGAAAGCACCGGTGCGAGCAGGAAGACCATGAGGACGCGGATCATGACCTGCACCACCTGGGCGGCCCCCTGCGACACGGCGCCGGCAAGGATCAGGGCAAGGCCCGGCAGCAGCACGGCGACTGCGACGACCGCCGCCAGGTAGGCGGCCAGCGCCTTCCAGTTGCGCGTGCAGGCGACGAAGCTGAAGAACAGCGCCTTCACGGCCGGTACGCCGTCCCAGCCGGTCAGGTAGGGCGGGAACAGGAACACCATCACGAAGGGCAGGGCCACCAGGGCGAGGCGAGCCATCGCCACGATGAGCTCGGGGTCGTCGACCTTGTCGAAGTCCGCGAAGGGGGTGCCGCCGTTCTCCAGCAGCAGGATGATGCCGATGAAGACGAAGGCGCCGATCAGGTGCAGCCCGCCGAGGCGCAGCATCGGGATGCCGTTGCCCTTGATGCCGTGCAGCAGGGAGCCGGGCAGCAGGCGGTTGCCCTGGTCGGCGATGCGGGCGCCGTTCGCGACGATCAGCACCATGGCGGGCAGGGCGAGCGGCAGCAGGAAAGGGCTCACCTGCGGCGACAGCTGCATGCCGAGGTTGACCACCAGCAGGTAGGTCAGGGTGAGCGCGGTGAGCAGCGGCGGGTTGCGGCGGAACAGCCGGTAGCCGGCTGCAAGCCAAAGGATGCCGCGTCGGGCCGGCAAGCGGCGGGCCTGCATGGGAGATTCGAAGCGGCTAGAAGGTGCCGATGACCCACATCGGCACGCGATTCCCGCTGTCCATCGATTCCTGGCGCGACCAGGTGCCGTCGCCGCGCGAGTCGATCAGGTAGTAGGGCGTGCCGCCGTGCGGAGGGGTCACCTTGATCATGTAGAGCTTGCCGTTGACGCGGTACTGCTCTTCCTTGGTGTCGCCTTTCTGGATGATCGTCACCTGCGGCTCGATCGGGGCGTCCACGATGCCGGGCGGCGGCGGCGGAACGTCGGGCAGCGGCTGCAGCCCGGCCGGCGGGTTCTGCGCGAAAGCGGAAGTGGCGGCGGTCAGCAGCAGCGAAAGCAACAGGCGGCGCATGGCGGGAAATCCTTTTGTAGAAATGCCATTGTAGCGCGGCACGTTCTTTTCGAGCGAAGCGAGCCGGGTAGCCACCTCCCCCGCGAGGGGGAGGCCGGGAGGGGGCGGGCGTTTATGAACGGGCCGCCGATCCGAAGCTCAGGCACTTCACGCCGGCAGGTCACAAGTTGAGCAGCAGCTCGTGCTCCTCTGGCAGCGGCCCGAAGCCGCGCGTCTCGTAGTACTGGAAGATCGACGCCGCCACGCATTCGGGGTCGTCGATCACGGTGATGAGGTCCATGTCTTCCGGATTGATCATGCCCTCGGTCACCAGCCGCGCCTTGAACCAGTCGAGCAGGCCTTCCCAGAACTCGCTGCCGACCAGGATCAGCGGGATGCGCGGCGTCTTGTTGGTCTGGATCAGCGTCAGCGCCTCCAGCAGCTCGTCGAGGGTGCCGAAGCCGCCCGGCATCACCACGTAGGCCGTGGCGAAGCGCACGAACATGTATTTGCGCGCGAAGAAGTGGCGGAAGCTTTGCGAGATGTCCTGGTAGGGGTTTGCCTTCTGCTCCATCGGCAGCTGGATGTTGAGGCCGATCGACGGGCTCTTGCCTTCGAAGGCGCCCTTGTTCGCCGCTTCCATGACGCCGGGGCCGCCGCCGGAGATGACCGCGAAGCCCGAGTCCGACAGGATGCGCGCGATGCGTTCCGTCATCAGGTAGACCGGCGAACCGACCGGCACGCGCGCGCTGCCGAAGATGCTCACCGCGGGCCGGATCGAGGCCAGCCGCTCGGTCGCCTCGACGAACTCTGACATAATGCCGAAAACGCGCCACGACTCGCGGGCGGTGCTGGTGGGCCGGGTGAGCCACGGGTCCGCGGCGTTCGGCAGCTTGTCTCTTGCGCTCATTTCTTCCTCGTTTCCCCGATGCTTCTTCTCGTCGACGGTTCGTCGTACCTCTATCGCGCCTTCCACGCCCTGCCCGACCTGCGCAACAAGTCGGGCCAGCCCACGGGCGCCATCTACGGCGTCATCAATATGCTACGGCGCCTCGATGCCGACCACAAGGCCGACTACCGCGCCGTGGTGTTCGATGCGCGCGGCAAGACGTTCCGCGAGGAATGGTATCCGGAATACAAGGCGCAGCGCCTGGCGATGCCCGACGACCTGGTGGCGCAGATCGAGCCGCTGCACGAATGCATCCGCGCGCTCGGCTGGCCGCTGGTGATGGTGGAAGGCGTCGAGGCCGACGACGTCATCGGCACGCTGGCCAAGCAGGCCGCGGCGCACGGCGTCGAGACGCTGATTTCCACCGGCGACAAGGATCTCGCCCAGCTCGTCAATCCGCACGTGCGGCTGGTCAACACCATGTCGAACGAGTACCTCGACGAGGCCGGCGTGCTGGCGAAGTTCGGTGTCGAGCCCGGGCGCATCGTCGACTACCTGGCGCTCATGGGCGACAGCGTCGACAACGTGCCGGGCGTCGCGAAGGTCGGCCCGAAGACGGCGGTCAAGTGGCTGACGCAGTACGGCACGCTGGACAACATCGTCGCGCATGCCGGCGAGATCGGCGGCGTCGTCGGCGAGAACCTGCGCAAGCACCTGGACTTCCTGCCGCTCGGCCGCAAGCTCGTCACCGTCGACTGCGGCCTCGCGCTGCCGCTGGCCGTGAAGGACCTGGCGCCGCAGCCGCCCGACCAGGCGCAGCTGGCCGCGCTGTTCGCCCGGCTCGAGTTCAAGCAGTGGCTGAAGGATGCCGAAGCCAAGGCGCCGCCGGCCGCGGTGGAAGCGCCGGTGCTGACCGGCGACCATCGCGGCGGCTACGAGACGATCCTGACCTGGGCGCGCTTCGACCACTGGCTGGCGAAGATCGCGGCGGCGCCGCTGACGTCCTTCGACACCGAGACCACAGACCTCGACCAGATGCAGGCGAAGATCGTCGGCATGTCCTTCGCGGTTTCGCCGGGCGAAGCGGCCTACCTGCCGCTGGCGCACCGCTACGCCGGCGCGCCCGACCAGCTGCCGTTCGACGAGGCGCTGGCGAAGCTCAGGCCCTGGCTGGAATCGGCGGATCACGGCAAGCTCGGCCAGCATCTCAAGTACGACCGCCATGTGCTGAAGAACCACGGCGTCGAACTGCGCGGCATCCGCGAGGACACGCTGCTCGAATCCTACGTGCTCGAATCCGACAAGAGCCACGAGCTCGGGGCGCTGGCCGCGCGCCACTGCAGCCTGTCGACCATCAGCTACGACGACGTCACCGGCAAGGGCGCCTCGCGCATCTCCTTCGCCGAGGTGCCGGTCGAGCGCGCCGGCGAATATGCCGCCGAGGATGCCGACGTCACGCTGCGCGTGCACCAGGCGCTGGCGCCGCAGCTCGCCGCCGAGCAGCGGCTCGAGCGGCTCTACCGCGACATCGAGCTGCCGGTCGCCGAGATCCTCTACCGCATGGAGCGCAACGGCGTGCTGATCGACGTGTTCGCCCTGGCGCAGCAGAGCGACGAGCTGGCGCGCAAGCTGATGGCGCTCGAAACCGAGGCGCATCAGATCGCCGGCGGCCCGTTCAACCTCGCCTCGCCCAAGCAGCTGTGCGAGATCCTGTTCGATCGCATGGGGCTGCCGGTCGTCAAGCGCACGCCGTCGAAGGCGCCGTCGACCGACGAGGAAGTGCTGCAGCAACTCGCGCTCGACTACCCGCTGCCGAAGAAGATCCTCGAGCACCGAGGCTTCGCGAAACTGAAGAACACCTACACCGACAAGCTGCCGCGCATGGTGAACGCCGCCACCGGCCGCGTGCATACCTGCTTCTCGCAGGCGGTCGCGGTGACCGGCCGGCTCGCCAGTTCCGAGCCCAACCTGCAGAACATTCCGGTGCGCACCGCGGAAGGCCGGCGCATCCGCTCCGCCTTCATCGCGCCGCCCGGCCACGTCATCGTGTCGGCCGACTACTCGCAGGTCGAGCTGCGCATCATGGCCCACCTGTCGAACGACGCGCGCCTGCTCGAAGCCTTCGCGCGCGGCGAGGACGTGCACCGCGCCACCGCCGCGGAGATCTTCGGCGTCACGCCCCTGGAAGTCGGCCCCGACCAGCGCCGCGCCGCCAAGGTCATCAACTTCGGCCTGATCTACGGCATGAGCGCCTTCGGCCTGGCGCGCGAACTCGGCCTGGAGCGGCAGGCGGCGGCGTCCTACATGGACCGCTACTTCGCGCGCTATCCCGGGGTGGCGCGCTACATGGACGAGACGCGCGCCCTGGCGCGCGACAAGGGCTACGTCGAGACGGTGTTCGGACGGCGGCTATGGCTGCCCGAGATCAAGTCGGGCAACGTCGGCCGCCGCCAGGGCGCGGAGCGCGCGGCCATCAATGCGCCGATGCAGGGCACCGCCGCCGATCTCATCAAGCTGGCGATGATCGCCGTGCAGGGCTGGCTCGACGCGCAGCGTCTGCAAACCAGGCTGGTCCTGCAGGTGCACGACGAACTGGTGCTCGAAGTGCCGCAAGGCGAACTCGCCGCCGTGCGCGAGGTGCTGCCGAAACTGATGGGCGGGGTGGCGAAGCTGGCGGTCCCGCTGCTGGTCGACGTCGGCGTCGGTGCCAACTGGGACGAGGCGCACTAGGCGCGGTCGGCGACGGACGCGAAGGCGTCCGCGATCGCTTCGGGTTGGATCTCGCCGACGGCGAAAGCGGATGCCGACACCAGTACGTGCGGAACCTGCCACGGCGCCCAGTGCAGCCGCTTGAACGCGGAATTCTCGAAAAGCCCGACGCAGGGGCGTCCGGTCGCGGCGGCGACGTGCAGCGCGCCGCCGTCGGCACCGACGAACACGCTGCAGGCGGCCACCCCCGCGATCAACTCGTCCAGCCGGGCGGTCGGGCAGGGAAAAACGCGCAGCCCCGCGAGTGCCGCGAGGATGCGCGCGGCCATGCCGTCGTCGCCGGGATGCCGGGGATCGTCCTGCGCACCCGGTGCCCAGAACAGCGCGAACGCGGCATCCGGCCGGCGTTGCGCCATGGCGCGGATGGCGGCGATCCACTTGTCCTCGGGCAGCCGGCGGCTTGCCTCGCGGGCGCTGATGTGAACGCCGACGACGAAAGGCGCACCGGCCAGGCGCGCGCGGAAGCCGCCGAGCAGCCCGGCCTCGGGATAGACGCGCAGCGGCCCGGTGGCGTTCGCGACGCCGAGGGCTTCGGCCAGACGGGCGATCGCCTCCACCTCGTGCACCGCGTTGTTGTCGACCTGGGGCACCGGCAGGGTGAGGGCCGCGGGACGAGCGCCCGCCGGGGCGAAGCCGGCGACGCGGGGAATGCCCAGCCAGCGCACCAGGTCGAGGCCATGCCGATCGAAGCCGGAGCGCGCGAGGACGGCGAGCTTGAAGCGCTTGCGGCGCAGCTGGCGCAGCAGCGTCCAGCGCTCGAGGACGGCGCCGGCGAGAGACGTCCCGGCCGCGCGGTGCTTGAGCTTGGTGTAGACGTTCACGGCGTCCAATGCCGGGTTGCCGGCCAGCACCGGCGCGTTGTAGGAGTTCACCAGCGCTTCCAGGCGCGCCTGGGGACAGGCTTTGCGCAGCGCATCGATGAGCGGCGTGGTGCACACCAGGTCGCCGATGTTGTCGCGCCTCACCACGAGGATGGGGCCGGCAAAGTCGGAAGATAAGGCGTCCGCGCCCATGGTCAATTGCGGCAAAATGGCGAGCGCCGAAGCATACACGTTCCCGATCCAAACGCCATGTCCGTTCCCACAGGCCGTTCCCCGCGCATCCTGGTCGTCCGCCGCGACAACATCGGCGACCTGCTGTGCACGACACCGCTGCTGCGCGGCATCCGCAAGACCTGGCCGGACGCCTGGCTGGCGGTGCTCGTCAGCAGCTACAACGCCGAGGCGATCGCCGGCAATCCCGACATCGACGAGATCTTCGTCTTTCCCAAGCGCCAGCAGCGCCGCGGCAGCCTGCTGGATCTCGGCCTCAAGCGCTGGCGCATGGAGCGCAGCATTCGCAGCCGGCGCTTCGACGAAGTGATCCTGGCCAACGGCGGCTGGCGCTACGCGCGCCGGCTGGGCGGACGCCGCATGATCGGTTTTCGCGAGCGCGACAATCCCGACCACAAGCAGCCCGACGTCGTCGTGCCGCTGGCGGACGGCCGCGCCATGCACGAAGTCGAGAAGCTCGCCGCCCTCGGCCGCGCGCTCGGCGTCGGCGACGCGCAAGGACCGCTATGCGCCTTTCCGGCGCGCGATGCCGTCGCCGCCGTGCATGATCGGCTCGTGGCGCTCGGCTTCCGGCCCGACCGGCCCAGCCTGGCGCTGCACATCAGTTCGCGCCGCCCGCAGCAGCGCTGGCCCGAGGCATCCTTCGCCGAATTGATGCGCCGGCTGCATGCGCGGTTCCCGCTGCTGCAGTTCCTGCTGTTCTGGTCCCCCGGCGCGGAGGACGACCCGATGCATCCCGGCGACGACGGCAAGGCGGCGCGTCTCCAGGCGGCCGTTGCCGGACTCCCGCTGTTCCCCTGTCCGACGGGCAGCGTGCGCGAACTCCTTGGCGCCATGAGCCTCGCCGATCGCGTGGTGTGCAGCGACGGCGGGGGGCTTCACGTGGCCGCCGCGCTGGGCAAGCCGACCGTCTGCTTCTTCGGCGACAGCATCGCCGCGGAATGGCGGCCCTGGGGTGTGCCCTACGTGCTGCTGCAGCCGGCGTCGAAGCGGGTCGCCGACATCGGCCTCGAAGAGGCGCTGGACGCGCTCGATCGGCTCGACGCCATGAGCGAGGCGCCGGCGGGCTCCGCTAGCTAGGCTTGCGGACGGACTGGCGGCAGGCTTCCAGAGCCGCCAGCAGCATGATGGAAGGGCCGGCGCCGATCCACAGCCCGTTCGACATGCACATGATGGCGTAGCCGACGAGGAAGCCGAAGGCCGCGGCGGCGAGCGGACGCCACTCGGGCTCCGCTCGGCGCGCCAGGCGCGCCGCCTGCCAGAACAGCGCGGCCATCATCGCCAGGTAGGCGGCCAGGCCGAGGAAGCCGATCTCGAACAGCAACTGCATCGGGAGGCTGTGCGGATTGACCTTGTCGGTCGGCATCGAGAAGTATTCGGCGGCCTCCTTGAGATAGGGATCGTCGGATTGGCTCCAGCGCTCGACGTAGCCGCCGCGCACGGCGGTCTCGCCGAGCTTCTTCCAGCCGAACCCGTGGCCCAGCAGGGGCTTCTCCTGCGCGATCCGCCATACGCCGACCCAGATCGGATAGCGTTTCGACATGCCTTCCGGGCCGACGTAGCTGGAGGCGTCGAGCGCCGCGCGATAGCGGGCCGCGGCCTCCGGCTTGGCGACCAGGACCCCGGCGACGAGCGTGGCGGCGGCCAGCACGAACAACAGCGTCAGGCGCCAATAGCGCAGCACCAGCGGAATCGCCAGGCAGCCGAGGGTGACGGCGACGATGGCGGTGCGCGATTGATTGACGACGATGGCGACCGCGGCCAGAAGCAGCACTGCGACGGCAGCCGCGCGCCAGCGCCCTCTTGCAGCGAGGGTCAGTCCGGCCACCAAAGGCGTGTAGAGCGACGCCTCCATGGCGAATCCCTTGAAGAACACTGCTTCCTCCCGGGTCGACGTCAGCATGTCGTAGAGCGACAGCAGGGAGCGCGCGCCGAAGGAGGCTGCCGCAACGCCGAGCAGCAGCAGCAGCGCTTCGCGGCGGCGGAAGTGCGCCAGCAGCAGCGGCACCAGCAGCAGGATCGGCAGGAACTGCTTGCGATAGGCGTCGAGGTTTTCCACCGCGGGCGCGTTCGCCGCGCTGCTGACCAGGGCCAGCGCCATCACGGTCAGAAGGGGGACGAGCAGCGGCGAGCGCAGGTCGAGCCGTACCCGGCGCTCGAACAAGGCAAGAGCCAGGGCGGCCAGCATCGCCGCCAGCAGCAGGCTCTTCAGCGCCGCGTTGTGCGGGAAAGGCAGCACGGCGGTATAGAGGAGCACCGCGATGCGCGCGAGCCAGGCGCCTCCGGATGCGGGGTCCGGACCGAAGGCGGCGGCGATGCGCGCGAGCGCGGGACGATCGTCAGGATTGGCGGTGAATGTTGTCATAGCAGGCTTCCAGGAGGCTGACGATCTTGTCGGGCGAATAGGCATCGATGTTGGCACGGGCGCGGTCGAGCAGTCGGCGCAGCTCGGCGTCGCGGCTCAGCAGTTCGAGGGCGCGAGCCAGGCCGTCGCGCAGCGAGGCCACGTCCCGCGGTGCCACCACCACGGCGCTGGAGGCATCGACGAAATCGGCGAGTCCGCCGGTGGCGGTGCTGACCAGCAGCTTGCCCATCAGCATCGCCTCCTGGGCGATCAGACCGAAGGGCTCGTCGTAGGAGGGCATGGCCACCACGTCGGCCTTGCGCATCAGTTCGAAGAAGCGGTCGGCCGGCACTTCGCCGAGCACCTCGATGTTCGGCGCCGTGATGCCGAACTTCTCGACGCCGCGGCCGGCCAGCACCAGGCGGGCCGATCCGGCCGGCAGGGCGAGGAAGGCCTCGACCAGTTCCCTGCCGCCCTTGATCGGATTGGCGCCGCCGCCGAACAGGATGACCGGCGGCGTGTTGCGGCTCGGCTCGGCGCCCCCCTGCGCATGCGCCAGCACCTCGACGGAAAGCGGATTGGCCACCACGCGATAGGGCTTGCGGGACGGCCGCTTGCCGAGGATGTCCGCGGCCGTCGCATCGCTGATGAACAGCAGCAGGTCGGCCGCGGCGGGAACGCAGGGATCGGCGAAATGGCGGTGGTAATGCACGGCCACCTTGGGGCGATGGGCGAGGCGGCGCATCACGGCATCGACGAGTTCCTGCCGATTGTGGAAATGCAGGATGTCGGGGCGCAGGCGATCGATCAGTCTCACCAGGCTGCCGTAAGTGAAGGCGCCGCGGCGCAGCATCTTGTTGAGGATGCGGTTCTGCAGGCGGTTTTCGTGGAAGCTGTGGACCTCCACGCCGTGATGCCTGAAGGTTGCGGGCGCCGCCGGCCGGCCGGAGGGGCAGCAGGCGATGGCATGCGCGTAGCGCTCGCCGTGCGCGGCGAAGGCCGTGATGACCTTCTCCACCGAGCCGGCCGAGTTGCGGATGTCGGCCCAGAAGTGGATATGCAGGACTTTCGGCTTCATGCGAGCAATCCCAGGGCATGGGCGGCCAGCGCCTGGGGGCTGGCGTCGGCGACGCAGGCGCGCGTGCCGACGGCGCAGGCATAAGGCGCGCGGAAAGCGTGCGAGCAGGGCGCGCAGGGCAGATCGGTTCGCAGCACCACGGCGCGCGCGCCCGTCGGCCGCTGGTCGTCGGCATCCGCAGGTCCCATCAGGTCGACCACGGGAACGCCGACGGCGTCGGCCAGGTAGGTGATGCCGGAATCGACGCCGACATAGGCATCGAGCCGCGACAGCAGCGCGGGCAGTTCGGCCAGGCCGAGGCGGCCGCTGGCGTCGAGCACGCGGCCGCCGTGGCCCTCGGCGGCCAGGCGCTCGCGCACCCGCCGTGCCAGTTCGCGATCGCCGGGACCGCCGATCAGCACCACAGAGGCCGCGCTGCGGCCGAGCAGTTCGCGCGCCAGCGCGACGAGCTTGTCCTCGCCGAGTTCCTTGAGCTTGTTGCCGGCGCTGACGCCCACGCCGATGCGGGGCGCCGCCAGCGCGCCGAGCAGTGACGCCGCCGCACCATCGGCACCGGGGGCCGGCCAGGCCTCCTTTGCATCCGCTCCGGGCGCGAGTCCGAGCCGCCGCAGCAGCGCGAATTCCGTCTCGAGCAGCAGGCGGCCGGCGCGGTGCTCCTCGGCGTGCGTGAGGAAGCGGCGCGCGCGCACGTAGCTGCCGCCGCCGAAGTTCGGCACGACGGAGGCGCGCAGCGGCACGCCGGCCCAGAGGGGGACCAGCCAGTGCGGCAGCGAGGGGCTGGCGCAGACCACGCCATCGATGCGGCATCCGCGCAGCAGGCGCCACAGCCAGAGCCTCCCCGACAGGCCCTTGAGGCCGCCGGGGGGCAGCAGGTGCACCCGGGCGGCATAGGGATTGTGGCGCGCCAGCGGCTCGTTGATGCCGTCGATCAGCAGGTGGAGCTCCGCATGCGGCCAGCCGCGGCGCAGCTCCCGGACCAGCGGCGTGGTGCAGACGAAATCGCCGATCTTGGCGGTCTGCACCAGCAGCACCGCGCGCGGCGCGCCCGCCGGCCGGCCGGCGCGCAGCCTCAGCAGGGGAGCGAACAGCCAGGTCAGCCAGAAGTAGATCACGCGGCCTCCAGGACCTGGGAGACGCCTTCCACGTAGCGTTCGATGCCGAACTCGTCCAGCACGCGGCGCCGCCCCGCTTCGCCGCAGCGCCGCGCCAGTTCGGGATCCCCCAGCAGGCGCGCGAGTCGGGCGCCGAGCGCGCCCTCGTCGCCGTAGTCGTGCAGGAAGCCGGTCTCGCCGTCGACCACGAGTTCGCGCGACCCGACGATATCCGAGGCGACCACCGGCTTGCCGAGCAGCATGGCCTCGAGAATGACGCGGGGCAAGCCTTCCTGGGCGGAGGGCAGGGCAAAGACGTCCATCGCGGCGAGCCATGGCAGCGGCAGCTTCTGGAAGCCCGCGAAAATCGTGCGGTCGCCGATGCCGAGCTGCCGCGCCAGGGCTTCCAGCTCGCCGCGCGCCGGGCCGTCTCCGACGAGCAGCAGCCAGGGGGCGGGACGCTGGTCCAGCGCGGCGACGGCGCGCAGCAGATGGTCGAGGGACTTGCGTTTCACCAATTGGCCCACGCTGCCGATCACCGGCGCGCCGGCCGGCAAGCCGGGCAGCCCGACGGCGTGCGGCAGCGGCTGGCGCCCGTCGATGGCGTTATGGACGACGGCGCACAACTCCCGGCGTACGCCCTGCGCCGCCAGCGTATCGGCGACGCCGTTCGAGACGCAGATGACGCGGCGGGCGACGCGGTTCACCGTCTCGCGTTCGAACTCGTTGAGCGCGGGCTCGATGCGGCAGTGCTGGACCGCCGGGATGCCGACCTCTTCCGCCGCCAGGTAGCCTTCCAGGTTCGAGGCCGGCTGGTTGTTCATGTAGACCAGCTGGTAGTCGCCTTCGCGCAGCAGCCGCGCCAGCGCGCGGGCACGCGGGTCGATGCGCCACAGGCGCTCGACGGCGAACACCGCGCGCGCGCGCCAGCGCCTGTGCCAGCCGAGCAGGCCGCGCGCCAGTTCCTTGGCGAGCTTCGCCCACAGCGGTTGGCGGCGCGTCGGCAGCAGCAGCAGGGGCACGCCGATGGCGGCCAACTCCTTTTCCAGGGTCGAATCGGACTTGCTGTAGTTGCGGTAGAAGCAGGCGGTGACCTGGAAGCGGCGGCGGTCGAGGCGCTTCAGCAGTTCGATCATGCTGTTGGTGCCGCCGCCCCATTCGTTGCCGGTGTCGAGCAGCAGGATGCGGCGCGCGCTCATGGCGTTCCCCGCGCGAGGACGTCCTGCACCGCGGCCTGCACGTCGTCGACGGCGATCTGTTCCATGCAGATCGGCTCGTCGTAGGGACAGTTCTTCGAGTAGCAGGGATCGCAGGTGCGGCCGCGCTGGATGACGACGTGCCGATCGAGATCGTAGGCCGGGCCGGACCTGCGCCAGTCGGCGACGGCGAACAGCGCGACCACCGGGGTGCCGGCGGCGACGGCCAGGTGCATCGGGCCGGTGTCGCCGGTGACCAGCGGCGCGCAGCGCTCGAGCAGGGCGGGCAGCAGGCGCAGCGGCAGTTCGCCGGCGGTCGGCAGGACGCGCGGGTCGCCGATGCCTCGCGCGATCGCGTCCGCCAGCGCCTTCTCGGCAGGCGAGCCGGTGATGACGATGCGCAGTTCCGGATGCCGGGCGAGCAGGCGCCGGCCCAGGTCGACGAAGCGCGACGGCGCCCAGCGGCGGCTGTGCGTGGAAGCGCCGGGCTGGAACCCGACGATCGCCGCGCCGAGGGGAACGTCGCGCTCGCGTAGCCATTGTCCGAGGTCGTCGCGCTGTTCTGCGCCGATCGGCAACGTCATGCGCCGGTCGGTCGGCTTGCCGCCCGCCAGCGCGGCGACGGCAAGCCGCTGGTCGATGCCGTGAGCGAAATCGTCCCACTTGAGCACCGGCCCGGGGTTGCTGAGCAGGAAGCGGAAGCGGTTGGTGTTGGGCAGCTTGAAGACGAAACGCGCGCCCGAGAGCCAGCACATCGGCGTCGCCTGCGGCTCGTTGCTGTGAAAGATGCAGACGAGGTCGAAGCGGCGCCGGCGCAGGTCGAGCACGCGCGGCCAGAAGCCGCGCCAGTCGCCGCGGCCGTCGATCACCTCGTCGGCGTCCGGGTTCGAGGCGAACAGTTCGCGGTAGGCGCCGTCGATCATCAGCGCGATGTGCGCGTCGGGATAGGCGAGCCGCAGGCTGCGCAGTCCCGGCGTCGACATCAGCGTGTCGCCGATGGCGGTGTTGGACACCGCGAGGATGCGCCGGATGGCCGGCGTGCCGAGTTCGGCGGCGTCCGCGCGGCGCGGCCGCAGCGCGTTCATGGCGCGCAGCGCCAGGTAGAGCAGGTTCTCGCCGACGCGCAGCCGCATCATTCGCCCCGCATGCGCAGGTAGGCGGCGGAAAGCCGCGGGTGCCGGTAGAGCCAGAGACGGCGTCCGAACCAGCCGTCGCGCCGGTCCTTCACGACCACGCGCGGAATGCGATCGGATGCGGTGTCCGCGGTGCAGCTTCCCTTCTCGACGGTGTAGAGATGGTCGAAGCCGGCTTCCCTGGCGATGCGCCGGTAGTCCTCGTCGTGATAGCCCTGCGGCCAGCAAAGATGCCGCGACGGTGCGCCGAGGCGGGTCCGGAGGGTTTCCCGCGACTGCACGAGATCCTCGCGCAGCCGCTCCCCGCGCTCGGCGGCGTCGGCGATGCGCTGGTCCCAGCGGGTGTGGGTATGGGTATGGGAATGGAACTCGCAGGCGCCGGCCGCCGCCATGCGCTCGACTTCGCTCCAGCGCAGCATCACATCGTCGCCGCGGCCGGCTGCGATGCGCGCCGTGCACTCGCGATGGGAAGGCGCTTCGCCCTCGCGGCGGGCGGGCCCGTCGCCGATCCAGCCGGTGACAAGGAAGATCGTCGCGCGCAAGCCGAGCTCGGCCAGCACCGGGAAGGCGTGCAAGGCGTTGTCCAGGTAGCCGTCGTCGAAGGTGATGAGGACGCTCTTCGCAGGAAGCTCGCCGCCGGAGAGGAAGGTCTCGACGTCCGCGCACCCGATGCTGCGGTAGCCGTGGCGCGCCAGCCATTCCATCTGGGCGCGAAAGGTTTCGGGCGACACCGTCACCAGCCCCGGGCTGGGCGAGACGTGGTGATACATGAGCACCGGCAAGCCGCTCACGAGCGGGATTCCAGCAGCCGCGCGTAGAGCGCCTCGGTGGCGTCGAGCATGGCTTCGGCGGAGAAATGTGCGAGCACGTGGTCGCGGCCCTGCGCGCCGAGCTGCCGCGCCAGCGCAGGATCGGCCGCCAGCCGGGCCAGTGCCGCCGCCACGGCATCCGCGTTCTCGGCGGGCACCAGCAGTCCCGTGCGGCCGTCGTCGATCAATTCCGGCACGCCGCCGACGCGGGTCGCGACGACCGGCAGGCCGAGGCCGAGCGCCTGTGTCACCGCCTGCGGCACCCCTTCGGAGCGCGAGGTCAGCAGCAGGCAGTCGGCCGCGTTCATCAGGTCGGGCACATCTTCGCGATGCCCGAGGAAGGAGACTTTGGCGCCCAGGCCGAGCTGTACGGCCAGCGCCTCCATGTCGCCCCGCATCGGGCCGTCGCCGGCCAGCACCAGGCGCGCGTTGGGCAGGCGCTCCTGCAGGGCGGCCAGCGCGCGCAGCGCGACTTCGTGGCGCTTGACGGCACGGATGACACCGACCATCAGGACGATGAATTCGCCGTCGGCGAAGCCGAGCGCCTGCCGGGTCGCCGCGCGTTCGTGGCGCGGCCGGAAGGCGCCGAAGTCGATCCCCGTCGGGATGCTGACTACCTGTCCGGCGGGGAAGCCGCAATTGTCCACCAGGTTGCGCCGCACCTCCTCGCCGCAGGTGACCAGGGCGTCCGGCAGGTAGTGCACGAAGTTCAGCCAGCGGCGCTTGAGCGGCAGGTTGAGATGGCGCGTGCGCACCAGCTTTACGCCGGCCAGTTTGGCGGCGAGGCCGCCGGCCCAGCTGTCGACCCCGCTATGCGTGTTCACGATCGCGTACTCGTCGCGCCTGGCCAGGCGCGCGATGCCGCGGATGGTGGTGGGATCGAATTTGCCGCGGAAGGGCAGCAGTTCGACGGGGATGCCGAGCGTGCGCGCCTCGGCGCCGATCCGGCAGTCGGGGCGCGTGACCAGCAGCAGCCGGTGGCCGCGCCGCATCATGCCGAGCATTTCGGCGACGATGCGCCGCTCCTGCCCTCCCCAGCCGTCAGACCATTCGGTGTGGAGAACGCTAAATGGCATGTTCGGGGGCGGCTTCGTCGGAGCGGGCGAGCTGGTGCAGCCGCGCATAGGCGCCGTTGGCGGCCAGCAGTTCGGCATGGCGGCCCTGCTCGACGATGCGGCCGTGCGCCAGCACGACGATGCGGTCGGCGTTCTCGATGGTGGACAGCCGGTGCGCGATGACCAGCGTGGTGCGGTTCTTCATCAGCACCTCGAGTGCGGCCTGCACGGCGCGCTCGGATTGGGCGTCGAGGGCGGACGTGGCCTCGTCGAGGATCAGGATGGGCGCGTTCTTCAGCAGCGCCCGCGCGATCGCCAGGCGCTGGCGCTGGCCGCCCGAGAGCTTGACGCCGTTCTCGCCGATAAGGGTGTCGAAGCCTTCCGGCATGGCCTCGATGAACTCGAGCGCGTGCGCGGCGCGGGCCGCGGCGACGATCTCGTCGCGGCTCACGCGGTTGAGCGTGCCGTAGGCGATGTTGGCCGCGACGCTGTCGTTGAACAGCACGACGTCCTGGCTGACCAGCGCGATGTTGGCGCGCAGGCTCTGCAGCGTCAGTGCCTCGATGTCGTGGCCGTCGACCAGGATGCGGCCGCCGCTCGGATGATGGAAGCGCGGCAACAGGTTGGCGAGCGTGGTCTTGCCGCTGCCCGAGGCGCCGACCAGGGCGACGGTCTCGCCGGGGCGGATCGCCAGGCTGAGGTCGTCGAGTGCGGGGCGCGCCGCGCCCGGGTAGGAAAACGACAGGTGATCGAAGGCGACGTCGCCGCGCGCGCGTCCGAGTTCGATGGTGCCCTCGTCGACTTCCGGGGCCTCGTCCACCAGCGTGAACACGCTTTCGGCCGCGGCCAGCCCGCGCTGCAGCGGCGCGTTGACGTCGGTCAGGCGCTTGAGCGGCGCCAGCAGCATCAGCATGGCCGTGATGAAGGAGACGAAGGAGCCCACCGTGGCGCCGTCGGCGGCCGACTTGCGCAGCGCGAAGACGATGATGATGGCCAGCGCGATCGAGGCGAACACCTGCACGATGGGCCCGAGGGCCGCGGACGCGACGGTCGCGCGCATCGCCTGGGCGCGCTGCTCGGCGTTGGCGCGCGCGAAGCGCTGCTTCTCGTATTCCTGGCCGCCGAACACCTTGACCACCTTGTGCGCCTCGATGGTCTCCTGCAGCACCTGGACGATGCGGCCCATGGCGAACTGCACGCCGCGGCTGGTGGATCGCAGCCGCTTGCTGAAGCCCTTCACCGACAGCGCGATCAGCGGGATCATGGCGAGTGCGATCAGCGTCAGGCGCCAGTCGAGCCACAGCAGCCAGGCCAGCAGGCCGATCACCGACAGCGAGTCCTTCACCAGCGTGGTGAGCACGCCGGTCGCGGCGCCGGTCACGCCGGTGACGTCGTAGCTGACCTTCGACATCAGCGCGCCCGACGACTGGTCGTCCAGATAGCGCACCGGCAGCCGCACCAGCTTGGCGAACATGGCGTCGCGCAGGTCGAGCACCACCTTGTTCGACACCCACGACAGCGAGTAGTCGCCGACGAAGCTCAGCATGCCGCGCCCCACGAAGATGGCGATGATGAGCAGCGGGATGCGCAGGGCGTTTTCCTGCGCCTCGCCGCCGAAGCGGCCGTCGAGCAGCGGCTTCATCAGCGCGGGGAACAGCGGCTCCATGGCGGCCGAGGCCATCATCAGCAGCAGCGCCAGCGCGAATGCGCGCCAGTACGGCTTGACGTAGCCGAGCAGGCGCAGGTAGAGCTCGCGACTCGTGTAGTGGTTCAAGGATTATTCACGCGAAATGGGGGCGGCCATTATACCGGCCGGCCTTCCAGCAGCTGCCGGTAGAAGCCGGCCAGTCGCGCCGCCATGGCGTCGCTCGAAAGGCCGGTGACGGTGGCGCGCGCGGCTTCCGCCAGCGATTCGGCGTCGCCGGCGCGCGCGTCGAGCGCCGCGGCCAGGGCCGGCACGTCGAGCGCGTCGCACACCGAGCCGTTGCGCCCCTCCTCGATCAGTTCGGCGGCGCCGCTGGCGGTCGAAGTGACCACCGGCAGGCCGCAGGCGAAGGCCTCCAGGGCGGCATTGGGCATCGGATCATAGAGGCTGGGCAGGCAGAAGACGTCGGCGGCGCCGTAGTAGGGGCGTACGTCCTCGCGCGGTCCGAGGAAGCGCACGCGCAGTCTCACGCCGAGCCGGCTCGCCAGGCATTCCATGCGGTTCTCGCGGCGATCCTTGCCGATCACCATGAGCACCGCGTCGCGCCGCTTCATCGCCGCCAGCGCACGCAGCAGCGCCGGCACGCCCTTGCGCTCGTAGCCGGAGCCGACGAACAGGATCGCCGGCGCGTCGGCTGCGATGCCGAGCTCCGCGCGCACGCGGGCACGATGCTCGTCGCGCAGGCCCGGGTGGAAGCGCTGCAGGTCGACGCCGTTGTGGATGACGTGCAGCTTTTCCTCCGCGACGCCGAAGCGCCGGATGATGTCGTCCTTCACCATGCGCGAATTGCAGATGACGCCGCGCAGGTTGGGGTGGCGGAACATCCGGGCCTCGGCCGCCACCGTGTAGCGATGCCACGGCGCGAGGTCGCCCAGTCTGGCCAAGCCGGTGCGGGCGCTTGCGCGCAGTTCCAGCCAGGTCGCGTGCACGCCGTCGCCGGCGCGGAAGACGTGGCAGCCGGGAATGCGCTCGTGGCTCTGCACGACGTCGAAGCGGTTTTCCGCGATGATCCTCTGCACCGCGGCGGCGAAGCCGAGGTCGCGCCAGGTGCGGCCGACGTAGAAGGGATCGACCTTAAGCACCCCGGCGGCATCGCCGATCCAGTCGCGCGCCACGACGGTCACTTCGACGCCCTGGGCCCGCAGGCCGTCGAGCGCGCGCTGCACGAAGCGTTCGGCGCCGCCGAATGGCGTGTACTTCTGCCGCACGATGGCAATTCTCATGCGAGCAGGTCCTCGCAGGCGGCGAGCACCTGGGCCACCGGCAAGGTGGTCAGGCATTCGCTGATCTTGCTGTCGTTGCAGCCCGCGCGGCCGCAAGGGCGGCAGTCGTGTACCCGCGAAGCGACGACGCGGCTATCCACGTGCCAGGGCCCCCATTCACGGTCGCCCGAGGGGCCGAAGATCGCCACCGTGGGCGTGCCCATCGCTGCGGCGATGTGCATGGGTGCCGAATCGACGCCGATGAACAGGCGGGCGCGCGCCGTGAGCGCGGCGAGCTCCCTGAGGCTCAGCGCGCCGGAAAGGTCTATCAGCGGGACCTGCGCCGCGGCGCGTACCGCGGCGACCAGTTCGCGCTCCTTCGGATCCGGTGCGCAGGTCAGTACGAGCGGCAGGCCCCGGGCGGCAAGGGCGTCGCAGAGCTGCGCCACGCGTTCCGCCGGCCAGCACTTGAAGGCCCAGCGCGAGGCAGGATGGAGATGGATGAAGCGCTTCCGCTCGAGTCCGTGCGAGGCCATCAGCGCATCGACACGCGCCTCCGCATCCGTGCCCGGCACCAGCACGACGGCCGCATCGTCGAGCGAGACTTCGCCGCCCAGCACGCGCAATGCATCGAGGTTGGTGTCCACCGTGTGCCGGTCGGGGTGCGACTGTGCCGCGTAGAGATGCGTGAAGCTTCCATCCCAGAAGGCGCCGTCGTCGCGACGTCGCGGGGCCACCGACCAGCGCGGCCGCAGCAGGCGCACCAGCCAGGCGCCGCGGGTGTGCACCGTGAGATGGACGACCAGGTCGTAGCGGCGCGCGCGCAGCTGCGACAGCAGCGCCCATTCGGACGAGGCCTGGCGCAGCGCGCCCTGGCGTTTCCAGCTGCGGTCGATGAGGTGAAGTTGCGCGATGTCGGGATGGCCGGACAGCATCGGCGCGGTATCCGCGTAGACCAGCGCGTCGACCTCGCACCGGGGCGCCAGCCCCTTCAGCGTCGAGATGACGGGCGCCGACAGCAGTACGTCGCCGTGGTGGCGCAGTTTGATGACGAGCGCGCGGCGAAGCGAAGCGAAGGGCACGGCGGCAGGCATCCCGCTATTCTGCCACCCGGTTGGTCCACGCCAGGCGGCCGTCCTCGATCAGCGTCGCCGTGCCGAAGGCGAACGAGGTCGAGAACCAGGCCGGATCCGGCAGGCCGAGCAGTTCCACCGCCAGCGCCTTCATCACGCCCGCATGGATCACCAGCACAGCTTCGTCATGGCGCTCGGCGATCTCGCGCGCGCAGGCCGCGGCGCGCCGGCGCAGCATGGCGATGCTTTCGCCGCCGTGCTCGGCATAATGGAGCGGATCGGCGGCCCACGCGTCGACGGCATCCCGGCCGATGTCGTCCCAACTGCGCATTTCCCAGCCGCCGAAATCGAGCTCGCGCAGCCGGTGGTCGAAGCGCGGCGCCGGATGCAGCGCCTCCGCCAGCAGCCGGCAGCGCGTCAGCGGGCTGCTGTAGAACGCCGCCGATGCCGGCAGCAGCGGCTTGACGCGGGCCGCGACGGCCGCGGCATCCTCGGCGATGCCGACGTCGCTTTGTCCGTAGCAGATGCCTTGCTCCACCGCGGGGCGCGGGTGCCGGATCAGGAAAAGTCGCACAGCAGTCCCAGATAGAAAGCCAGTTCGGCGACTTGCTGGACGGCCCCGAGGCAGTCGCCGGTGTAGCCGCCGATGCGGCGCTGGAAATAGGCCGCCGCGCCGAAAGTGGCGAGCGCCGTCGCCGCCAGGGCGCCGACCAGCGGTTGCGGCGGCAGCGCCAGGCAGGGCAGGATGCCGAACAGCGCGGCGACCGCGAGCGCCGGCAACGTCATGCGCGTGGCGAGCGGCTTCGACTTCGCCGTGGCGTCGTCGCGCGCGTAGTCGAGTGCGAAAATCAGCGTGGTGGCCGCGAAGCGCGAGACGGCGTGCCCCGCCACCAGCGCGAACGGCAGCGTGGCGGCGTCCAGTTCCATCAGCGCGTTCCACTTCGCCAGCAGCATCATGGCGACGCCGATCGCGCCGTAGCTGCCGATGCGCGAATCCTTCATGATCGTCAGCACCTGCGCCTTGTCCCAGCCGCCGCCGAAGCCGTCGCACGCATCGGCGAAGCCGTCCTCGTGGAAGGCGCCGGTGGCGAGCAAGGTGGCCGCCATGCCGAGGATCACGGCGATGCTGTCGGGCAGCACCTGCCAGGCGGCGACGGTGACGCCGGCGCCGATGGCGCCGACCAGGATGCCGACCAGCGGGAAGTAGCGCGCCGCCCCGTCGAGCTGCGCCGCCGAGTGGCCGACCCAGGACGGCACCGGCAGCCGCGTGAAGAAGCGCAGCGCGGCGAAGAAGCACGACAGCTGTTCGCGCATCAGCGGTGCTGCAGCGCGCTCCGCAGCACCCGCTTGATGACGCCGGGCTCGAAGGGCTTGTCGCAGATGCCGGAGACGCCGGATTCCTGCACCGCGGCCAGCCGCGCGCTGTTCGATTCGCTGGTAATCATCAGCACCGGCACGGAGTTCTGCCAGCTCTGCTGCCGGATGTACTCGACCAGTTCGCGGCCGTCCATCTCCGGCATGTTGTAGTCGGTCACCACCAGGTCGACCTGGGTGTCGGCGAGGATCGCGACCGCCTCGCGGCCGTTCTCGGCCTCGATGAAGCGTTCGATGCCGAGATTGCCCAGCATGCGGCGCGTGTGCTTGCGCGCGCTCGAGCTGTCGTCGACGATCAGCACGCGCAAGTCCTCGCCGTCGAGCTCGCAGGCGATGTCGTCGTCTTCGTGGAGGAAGTCGAGCGTGGTGACCAGCGCCGTGGCCAATTGCTCGCGGCTGAAGGGTTTGGGCACGATGGCGCAGACGCCGGCCTGGCGCACTGGTTCGAGCGCCTGCGGGCGCGTCTCGCTCGACACCAGGATGAACGCGGTGTGCTCGAGGTCGCGCTCGCGCCGGATGGCGCCGACGAAATCGGTGCCCGTCATGTCGGGCAGGTAGAGCGCGCTGATGACCACGTCGGGACGCGATTCGCGCATTGCGGCGAGTGCCTCGCCGGCGCTGCCGAGGATGCGCACCTGTTCGATGCCCAGCTCCTTGAGCTGGCCGGCGATGTGCCTGGCCTGCGCGGCGGAGGGCTCGACGAGGAAGACGTTCAGGCTGCTGAGGGCGGCGGTGTCATTCATGGGAGGGTCCCCGCGGAGAAGCGAGCATTGTAGGCGACTCCGCGGGGTTATGACTTTCGATTTACGCGTTCTTCTCGCTGACGCCGGCCGACTCGAAGCTCGCCATCTCGTTGACGAAGGCGCAGGCGGCGCGCAGCAGCGGCCAGGCCACCGCCGCGCCGGTGCCTTCGCCCAGGCGCATGCCGAGGTCGATGAGCGGCCTGGCGCGCATCGCCCGCATCTGCGCGAGATGGCCGGGTTCGGCGGAAGCGTGGCAGAACACCGCGTAGTCGAGGAAGGCCGGCGCCAGGCGCGCGGCCGTCAGCGCCGCGGCGCCGCAGATGAAGCCGTCGACCAGGACCACGAGCCCCTTCCGGGCCGCGGCCAGCATCGCTCCCGTCATCATTGCGACCTCATAGCCCCCAAAC
>DASVZI010000138.1:0-19691 GCA_036391735.1 Rhodocyclaceae bacterium | reverse complement strand
GTATCGCCAGAAGATCGCCGCGGCGCCGCCGCTGCGCCGGTGGTCGCGTTCACCGACGACGACGTGCTGCCGTCGCCGCATTGGCTGGCCGAAGGCCTGCGCGCGCTGGCGAGCCCGGACGTCGACGCGGCGGCCGGCCGGGTCGTGGTGCCGCTGCCGGCGAGCCCCACCGACGGCGAGCGCAACACCGCCGGGCTCGACGGCGCCGAATTCGTCACCGCCAACTGCTTCGTGCGGCGGGCGGCGCTGCGCGAGGCGGGCGGCTTCGACGAGCGCTTCACCCAGCCCTGGCGCGAGGACTCCGACCTCTACTTCACGCTGCTCGAACGCCGCGCCCGCGTGGTCAGCGCGCCGGCCGCGCTGGTGCTGCATCCGCCGCGCCGCGTCGCGGCAGCCGCCAACCTGAGGGCGCATCGCAACCTGCTGTTCGATGCGCTGCTCTACAAGAAGCATCGCCGGCTGTATCGCCAGAAGATCGCCGCGGCGCCGCCGCTGCGCTATTACGCCGCCGTGGCGGCGGCGCTGCTGGCGCTCGGCGGCCTGCTGCGCGCGGATTTGGCGACGGCCGGCACGGCGGGCGCGGCCTGGTGCGCCTTCACCGTCGCCTTCACCGCCCGCCGGCAGCGCGGCTGCGCGGCCACCTGGGCGCATCTGCGCGACATGCTGCTGACCTCGGCGGCGATTCCCTTCGTCGCCGTGTTCTGGCGGCTCTACGGCGCGCTGCGCTTCCGCGTGCCCTTCCTCTAGGCCGGACCATGGACCAGCGTACCGCAGCCCGCGTCGTCCCGATCGCCATGCCGCCCTCGCGCCGCGCAGCGGCCGGCGGCGTGCCGCGCCCGCGCTTCGTGCAGATCGAGCCGGTCGGCGAATGCAACCTGCGCTGCCGCATGTGCCCGATCGAGCACCGCCGCGACGGCCGGCCCTGGGGCCCGCCGGCCTTCATGGACTTCGAGGTGTTCCGGCGGCTGGTCGACGGCTTCCCCGAGATGGAGGAACTGCAGTTGCAGGGGCTCGGCGAGCCGATGCTGCATCCGCGCTTCTTCGACATGGTGCGCTATGCGGCGGAGCGCGGCATCCGCGTGTCGACCAACACCAACCTGACGCGGCTGACCCCGGCGCGCGCCGCCGAATGCATCGCCAGCGGGCTGGATGCGCTGCATGCCTCGCTCGATGGCGCCACCGCCGCGACCTACGAGTTCATCCGCCGCGGCGCCAACTTCGCCAAGGTGCTGCGCAACCTCGATCGCGTGGTGGCCGCGCGCCGGCATGCGGGCAGCGTCACGCCCCGGCTGCGGGTGGTGGCGGTGGCGATGCGCCGCAATCTCGACGAGCTGGCGGGCATCGTCGCGCTCGCGCATCGGCACGGCGTCGACAGCGTGTTCGTCCAGCATCTCTGCCACGATTACGGCGAGGCGGGCCTGCCCGCCGCCTATGCGCCGATGCGCGAGTTCTTCGCCGACCAGAGCCTGCTCGCGGCCGATGCGCGGCATGTGGACGAGGCCTTCCGCGAGGCGCGCCTGGCCGCGTCCGAGCTCGGCGTGGACCTGCGGCTGCCGCCGCTTACGCCGGACGAGCCGCGCCGCAACAGCGGCCACGGCTGCGATTGGCCATGGCGCGGCGCCTATCTGAGCTTCCGCGGCGAGGCGATGCCTTGCTGCATGGTGAGCACGCCGGACCGCGCCAACCTGGGCGACATGGCGCGCAGCGGGGTGGACGCGGTGTGGAACGGCAGCGCCTACGCCGGCTTCCGCGCCGCCCTCGATTCCGGCCGGCCGCCCGAAGTCTGCCGCGGCTGCGCCCTCTACAACGGGACCTTCTGAATGCGCGCCGAGACCCCGCGCCGCATCGCCGTCTTCCGCGCGCTCCAGCTCGGCGACCTGCTGTGCGCCGTGCCGGCGCTGCGCGCCATGCGCGCTGCCTGGCCGCGCGCGCGCATCTGCCTGATCGGGTTGCCCTGGGCGGCCGACTTCGTCAGCCGCATGCCCTACATCGACGACTTCATCGAGTTCCCCGGTTTTCCCGGCATGCCGGAGCGCACGCCCGATCTCGCGGCCTGGCCGGCCTATCTCGCGGAGGTGCGCAAGCGCGACTTCGACCTGGCGATCCAGATGCACGGCTGCGGCGTGCTGACCAATGCGCTGGTGGCGGCGATGCAGGCGTCGCGCAGCGCCGGCTTCTTCCTGCCCGGCCGCGAGGGGCCGCAGCCCGAGATCGCCGTGCCGTGGCCGCAGGATCTTCCGGAAGTGCGCCGCCTGCTGCTGCTGACGGAAAGCATCGGCGCGCCGTCGCGCGGCGAGCATCTCGAGTTGCCGATCCTGCCTGGCGAAGCGGCGGCCTGGGTGGCGCTGCGCGAGGAACTGGCGCTCGACGCCGAGGGCGCGCCGCATGGCTACATCTGCGTGCATCCCGGCGCCCGCCTCGCGACGCGCCGCTGGCCGCCGGAGCGCTTCGCCGCCGTGGCCGACGAACTCGCCGAAGCGGGGTACCGCATCGTGCTGACCGGAACGATGGGCGAAGGGGCCCTGACGGCGCAGGTCGCGGCGAGCATGGCGGCGGAAGCCGACGACCTGGCCGGGCGCACCGAGCTGGGGACGCTTGCCGCCCTGGTCGCGCAGGCGGAACTCGTCATCTGCAACGACACCGGCATCTCGCATGTCGCAGCCGCCATGTGCACGCCGAGCGTTGTCGTCTGCTGCGGCGCCGACGCGGCGCGCTGGCAACCGCTCGACGGCGGACGCCACCAGGTGCTGTGGCACCCGGTCGGCTGCCGACCGTGCGCCTACGACGCCTGCCCGACGGACCACGAGTGCGCCACGGCGATCAGCGCCAGCGACGTGGTGCGCGAGGCCTTCAGCCTGCTGGCGCTGTTCGGGGAGAGCGGCCGTGAGCCGGCGTGAGCTGCGCATCCTGACCTGGCACGTCCACGGCAACTACCTCTACTACCTGACCCAGGTGCCGCAGCGCTTCCACGTGCTGGCCGACGCCGCGCGTTCGCCCGGCTACGGCGGGCGCGCGGGGCACCTGCCCTGGGGCGACAACGTCGTCGAGCTGCGCGTGGAGGAGGCGGCCGACGCGGCTTTCGACTGCATCCTGTTCCAGTCGCGCCGCGCCTGGGAGGAAGACCAGTACCGGTGGCTCTCCGAGGCCCAGCGGCGGTTGCCGCGCATCTATCTCGAGCACGATCCGCCGCAGCAGCACCCGACCGACAGCCGCCATCCGGTCGACGACCCGGCAGTGCTGCTGGTGCACGTCACCCATTTCAACCGGCTGATGTGGGACAGCGGCCGCACGCCGACGCGCGTCGTCGAGCACGGCGTGCTGGTCGACGAGGCGGTGCGCTACGACGGGCGCCTGGCGCGCGGCATCGCGGTGGTCAACAACATGCGGCGGCGCGGGCGGCGGCTCGGCGCGGATCTCTTCGAAGCGATGCGCCGGCGCTTCCCGCTCGACCTCGTCGGCATGGACGCGCAGGCCAGCGGCGGGCTCGGCGAGATCCGCAATCCCGAGCTGCCGGCCTTCCTGGCGCCCTACCGCTTCTACTTCCACCCGGTGCGCTGGACCAGCCTGGGGCTGTCGCTGATCGAGGCGATGAGCATCGGCCTGCCGGTGGTGGGGCTGGCGACGACGGAACTCGCGACGGTAATCCGCAGCGGCGAGTCCGGCTTCATCGACACCGATCCCGAAGCGCTGGCCGCCGGCATGGCGCTGCTGCTGTCCGAGCCCGAGGAGGCGCGGCGCATGGGGGCCGCCGCGCGGCGTCTGGCACGCGAGCGCTTCGGCATCGGGCGCTTCGTCGCCGACTGGCTGAAGGTGTTCGAGGAGGCGACGCGCTGAACGCGGTATGCTTGGGCGCCGACTGCGCACCCGGAGCCGCCATGCCCATCGACGTCGCCGCCGTCATCGACGGACTCGAACTCTTCAACGACTTCTCCTACCCGGAGCTCAAGGTGATCGCGCGCTACCTGAGCTTCAGCGAGGTGCGACGAGGGGAGACGGTGTTCGCCGAAGGCGACCCGGGCGATTACATGCTGATCCTCGCCGAGGGGAAGCTGTCGATCTTCAAGGGCGGCGAAAACGGTTCGCAGCTGCTGTGCCATGAAGGACGCGGCCGCATCGTCGGCGAGATGGCCCTGCTCGATCGCGAGCGCCGCTCGGCGACCTGCGTCGCCGATGCCGATTGCACGCTGCTGATGCTGAGCGCCGAGAACCTCGCCCGCATGGCGAAGGACGCGCCCTCGCTCGCCTACCGCTTCATGTTCAACCTGGCGAAGCTCATGTCGCGGCGGCTGCGCCGCACCTCGGGCATGCTGGTGGAGTTCCTCGTCGGCTAGCGCCCCGCGTCAGGGCTGCTTCCGCTTGCCGGCGTCGCCGGCCGTCAATATCCGTCGCATCGTCCACAGCTTGGCCTTGACCGCCTGCTCGTTTTCCGCGCCCATCCGCATCATGATCTTCTGTCCCGCGGACAGCGCTTCCAGCTCCGGATCGGCATAGAGGTACAACACCTTCGGCTGCACCAGGCGCAGCGGCGGCGAAGGCTCCGGCGCGGCCAGCAGGTCGTCGATCGCTTCGATCAGCCGGTCGTTGAAATAGCCCTGCGGATAACCGAGCTCGCGGTACTCCTGCTGGAACAGCGGATAGAAGCGCCGGTAAAGGTAGAGCAGCCTGCCGGCGTCCACGCTCCGGGCGAGCGCCACGTAGGGCAGGTAGCGCGCCGCGTTTTCGGGCGCCATGGCGAGGTCGCCGTCCTTGCCCTGGACGAGGAACGGGGTCTGGAGCGGCTTCACCGGCCGCGCGGCCGCCGGCACCTGCTTGCGCGGCAGGGCGTCGACGGTGGCGACGATGCGATGGACGATGCGATCGGTGAAGAGCAGCTGCAGACCGTTCGAGCCGAGCAGATCGCGCAGGGCGGCCATGACGGCGTCGTCGCTCTGCTCCAGGCTCGGCAGGGGCGTTGCATCCGGCGGCAGGTTCTCGATGGGGTGGCGGATCTGCGCGTTCGCCGCGGGTGCCGCGGGCGCCGGGAGAGACGGCGAGGGCGCGGCGGCGACAGGCGCCGTCGGCGCCGCCGGCGCGGTTCGCCCCTGCAGCCAGTAATAGTAGCCGGCCGCCGCCGCGGCGAGGACGAGGACGATCAGGGCAGGCAAGGTCTTCTTCATACGCGCGGTCTCCGGAAGTTCGCAAGGGGAAGCATGACGACATGCCGGTTAGCGGGGTGGGGTTCCGGAGCGGGCGTCGGGATCGACGAGGTTCCACTCGGCGATGCCGATGTAGCCGTCGCGCGCCGCCACCACCAGGGCCATGCCGCCGACGTGGACCAGGGTGCCCGGCTCGCGCTCATGGGCTTCGGTCCAGCCGATCGCGCGGCGCACGTAGAAGCTGACGCCGTTCACCTTCGCGACGGTCTCCATGAGCCCGAAGGCGCGAACGCGCCGCAGGATTTCGTCGACGCTGCGCGAGAAGTCGAGCGTCCGCTCGGCGGCGCAGCTTCCCGAGTAGCTGCCGTCCTGTTGCGGCGTCGCGCGCCGCCAGAGCCCCTCGAAGTCGCCGGCGACGCGCGCCGCCAGCCGCTTCGCGGCCATCTGCGTGCGCAAGTCGAGGCTCTCGTGGCAGGTGTCCGGCGCGATCGGGAAGAGCTCGGCGTCGAGGATGTCGCCGGCGTCGAAGTCCTGGGTCACCTTATGGCAGGTGACGCCCCAGCGGCGGAAGCCCTTGATGATGCCGTGCACCAGGGGGAAGGGCCCCCGCTCCTCGGGCAGCGGCGAGGGATGGAAATTGACCGCGTAGGGCAGGTGGGGACGCCAGTCGCCGATGCGCCACGAGTACCCTGCCACCACCAGGGCGTCGCAGCCGCGCTGCCCGAGTTCGGCGATGTCGTGCTCGGTGATGCGCGAAAAGCGCACATCGAGGCCGAGCCTCGCGGCATGGTCGATGATCGCCGCGTTGCGATGGACGCGGTTGTCGGTGACCGAGGTGAACAGCTTGAGCGGCTGCCAGCCGGCGTCGACGAAGGCTTCGAAGACGCCGAGGTAGCGATCGGCTGCGAGGATCGCGAAGCGCATGGCGGTGGCGGAAGGGGACGATGGCGCGACTCTAGCCAGGCTCGCCGCGGCAAGCTGAAAGAAATTGCAACCGTGAAACCCCGCTTCGTCAGCGTGGCGACAGCTGCCGGCGCCGATGCCGTGTGGGCGAAGCTCGATCCGAGCGGCAGCGTGTCGAAGCAGGACTTCGTCAGCGGCATGACGGCGCAGACGAGCCACCCGCGGCATCATCGCCGCTGCGGCCTAGCGCCCCGGCGCGCGCT
This sequence comes from Rhodocyclaceae bacterium, assembly GCA_036391735.1. GTDB lineage: Bacteria > Pseudomonadota > Gammaproteobacteria > Burkholderiales > Rhodocyclaceae > Nitricoxidireducens. The sequence continues at coordinate 13,390 of DASVZI010000138.1, read as the reverse complement.
TCGGCGGCACCTTCTTCGTATCCGCGGCGGCGGCCGAGGCCGCCAGCAGGCGGCCGCAATCGCTGTCCCGCCCCGGGCCGGTCTCGATCAGCGGAATCAATGCCAGCAAGGGATTGGCGACCGCCAATGCGGCGGCGCCCGCCGTCTTCGCCGCGACCGGTCCCTTCTCGAGCGACACGTCGGGCTTGGCGAAGCTGCCGCGGATGTGGATGGGGGTGTGCAGGGAGATCAGCGCCGGCTCCTTGGTGTTCGGGTTGAGCGTGAGGTCGAGCGTCTCGTTGCCCAGATCGATGTCGCCGCCCGCGTCGACCCGCGTCACCGTGGTGTCGAACACGCCGGTGCGGGTATGCATGACGCCGCCGTCGACCTTGAAGTCCGCGGCCGCGCAGCGGATGCCGACCGGCTGGTCGCGGCCCAGCTTCAGCGCTGCGATGCGCGGCAGATGCAGGCCGACCTCCTCCATCACCAGCCGGCTGACGTGCCCGCCGTTGACCAGCACGGCGACGCTGCCGTCGGCACTGCCGAGCAGTCGCGCCGGCGAATCGCCGGTGCCGGCGAGATCGACGGCACCATCCATGCGTCCGGGGTCGAGTTGCGGTTGGGCGAAGCCGGGCACGATGCGGTCGACGGCCACCTTCGCGATCCTGATCTTGACCTTGGCGCGGAGCGGATCGCCGCGCCCGTCCAAGCGGATGCTGCCCGAGACGGTGCCGCCCGCGAGGCCGAGCGCCAGCGGATCGATCGACAGCACGCCGTCATGCAGCCGGACATGGGCCGCCAGGCGATCGGCCGCGATGCCGCGCGGCAGGACGAGCTTCTGCGCCGATAGTTTCACGTCGGCCTCGGCCTTGCGCAGATGGCCCGGGTCGATGCGCGTGTCAGGCAGCAGGCGCTCGCCGGGCTTGCGAGCGCCGGATTTCAAGCCGAGATCGGCGAGGTCCGCCGTTCCCGCCCGGATTTCGCCGCCGACCGCCGCGCGCGGACCCGAGGTATCGAGCGCCAGCGTGCCGGTGAAATCGCTGCCGCCGATGTGCGTGCTGAAGTTCTCGTAGCGCCAGACGTCGCGCTCATGCACGATGCGCCCGCTGCTGCGGTACGCCGCCGTCTCCGGCAGGCTGGCACCGAGCAGGCGACCGAGTTGCGCCAGGCTTTCGCCCTTGAGCTCGGCCGCCAAATCGAGCGCGGCCACCGGCTGCAATCCCGTGACGGTGCCCTTGGCGTGCCCGTGCACGCCGCCGACATCGGCGTCCGCTTCGACGGGATAGGGGCTGCCCGGATCGCGAACGCCGAGCATCGCCCCGCCGCTGCCGTGCGCGTCGACCGTCTCGCCGCGGTAGCTGCCCTTTGCGGCAAAGGCCATGCCGTCCGGCGTCGACTTCACTGTCGCGCGCACCGAGGTCCGGTGCGCCGGATCGTCGAAGGCGATGCGGCCGTCGTCCGCCGCCACGCGCCGGAGTTCGACCTTGCTCGGGCCGCCGGGCAGTTCCCAGTTCCCTCGTCCCTGCGCGTCCACCTGGAGCGCGACGTCGGCATCGTGCAGCCGCAACTCGTCGACCACGACGCTTCCCTCCAGCAGCTGCGGCAGGCTCACGCCGAAGTCGGCCTCGCCGATGGTCGCCATGTCCGGCGGCTGCTTCGCCCACTCGGCATTGGCGAAGGCGATCCCCGACGCCCGCACGCGCAGCAGCGGCCACCCGGGGCGGATCTTCAAATCGCCGGCTATCCTCAGCGCGCGGCCGGTCTTGTCCTGAACGATTCGTTCGATGGGACGGCGCAGCGAATTGCCGGAGACCGCCAGGAGGACGACCGCCAGCAGCGCGAGCGCGACCACGGCAAGCACGGCGATCCCGATCCCCTTGCCGACTCGGGAAGCGGTCGATCTGCGGGGCCGGGAGCTGAACATACGCGCTGGCATCGCTCCTTGAGGCACACCGCCGCGCCCTTGGTTCCGGCGCCGGGTCCCAATGGCATATGCGCCGCGCCGGGAGGATGGTTCAGCGGCGGTTGACCTCGACGGTGACGTGCACGAGCTCCTCGTGCACGGCGAGCGCCTGGCGCACGGTGGCCGGCGTGACTGCGGGATCGCTGGCGACCAGGCCGACGATGCAGGCATAGCGGCGCTTGCCGACGCGCCAGACGTGCAGGTCCGCGATGCGGGTCGTCGCGCCCCATTCGGGCTGTTCGCGGAGGGCGGCGCGGATCTCGTCGGTGACCGGATGATCCATCTCGCAATCGAGCAGGATGCGGCCGGTGTCGCGGATCAGGCTGCGGGCCCACAGCGCGACGATGGCGGCGCCGACGATGCCCATGATCGGGTCGAGGCGCGTCCAGCCGAAGGCCATGCCGCCTGCCAGCGCCAGGATGGCCAGCACCGAGGTGGCGGCGTCGGTGAGCACGTGGATGTAGGCGGCCCGCAGGTTGAGGTCGTGATGGTGATGCGGGGCCTCGTCGCCGTGCGGGTGCGCATGGTGCTGACCGTGCGCGTCGGCGTGATGGTCATGGTGATGGCCGTGCTCGTGCTCGTGGCCGTGGTCGTGCTCATGCGCGTGGCCGAGGATCAGCGCGCAGACGACGTTCACCACCAGGCCGACGGCGGCGACGATCATCGCCTCGCCGAACTGGATGGGCTGCGGGTCGAGCAGGCGCTCGACCGAACTCGCCACCATCCAGGCCGCGATGCCGAGCAGGAACAGCGCGCTGGTGAAGCCGGCCAGCACCTCGATCTTCCAGGTGCCGAAGGCAAAGCGCGGATCGCGCGCATAGCGCCGGGACGCCATGTAGGCGACGGCGGCGAGGCCGATGGCGAGCGCATGCGAACTCATGTGCCAGCCGTCCGCCAGCAACGCCATGGAATTCGACATGTAGCCGGCGACGATCTCGACCACCATCATCGCCGCGGTGATCGCCATCACCAGCCGCGTGCCGCGCTCCGCGGCGACGTTGGCCTCCTCGAAGACGTGGGGATGCGTCCAGGGCGAGAGGTCGGCGCTCTCGTGGTCGGCCATCAGAAGGTGCCTCCGACGTTGAGCGCGGCCAGCACGCCGAGCCCCGCGAAGATCGCCGCGCAGACGCCGTGCACCAGCTTGAGCGGCAGCTTGGTGGCAGCCTTGTCGCCGAGCAGCACGGCCGGCACGTTGGCGGCCATCATGCCGAGCGTCGTTCCCGCGACCACGGCGACGAGCGACGGGTACTGCGCCGCCAGGGCGACCGTCGCGACCTGCGTCTTGTCGCCCATCTCGGCCAGGAAGAAGGCGACCACGGTGGCGACGAACACGCCGCCGTGCCCGCGTTGCGCGTCCGCCTCGTCGATCTCGTCCGGCACCATGATCCAGACCGCCATGGCGATGAAGGAGGCCGCCAGGATCCAGCGCATGGCTTCCCTGCCGACCAGCGCCGTCAGCCAGGCGCCGACGGCGCCGGCGAGGAAATGGTTGGCCAGCGTGGCGACCAGGATGCCGGCGATGATCGGCCAGGGCCTGCGGTAGCGCGCGGCCAGCATCAGGGAGAGCAACTGGGTCTTGTCGCCGATTTCGGCGAGGGCGACGATGCCGGCGGAGACGAGGAAGGCTTCCATCTATCGAGTGTGCTTGTAATCGGTATCGTATTATCTCCGCTAACCCCCGCAACCAGGGAGATTCGGATGTCAAACGAAGAACTGCTCGCGCAAGTCGCGGCGCTCGGCGGCCCCACGCTGCTGGTCGTGCTCGTCGCGCTGATCGCGCTGCTGGTCCTGCTGCTGGTGCCGACCTTCCTGGTCGCCTTCTCCCGGCAGGTGCGCGGTAGCCGCAAGCTCGTCTGGGTGGTGGCGATGCTTTCCTTTTCCTGGCTGGCATGGCCCGCCTGGCGCGCCATGCTGCGCAGGACCGAGCGGGCGCGGCAGCAAGGCGGCTCCGCGTGATGCAGGCTGCGCGCTTCCTGCTCGCGGCCGCTGCGCTTGTCGCGCTGGCGCCGGTTGCCGTCGCGGCGGAACGGGCCGTCTGCCGCTACACCTATGGCGGCGAGAGCCGCGAACTGATCGCCGCGCCGGTCGCATCGCCGTATGGCGTGGATGCCATCGCGGTCGGGTCCCACTTCAAGTTCCGCGTGGTCTTCCAGGATCGCCCAGCCGGCCTGGCGGCGATCAAGGTCTACGTCTACGCCGGCCGCGAGGAAGGCGACACGCCGCTGCACGAGGCGGTCTATCCCTATCCGCCGCCGGCGGCGCCGGGCGCGCGCTTCGGCTTCACCGGACAGCACTTCGTCTACGAGCCGATGCGCGACGGCGAACTCGAGTATTGGTGCCGCATGGAGGACGCGCGTTGAGGCCGCTCGCTGCGATCCTGCTGGCCGCGCTGCTGCCGCTCGGGGCGCAGGCCGGCTCGCTGCGCCTCGTCTTCGCCGGCGACGTCATGCTGGTCGACGGTCCGGGCCGTACCATCGCCGCCGGCGGCGATCCGCTGGCGCCGTTTGCCGCGCTGCTGGCCGACGCCGACTACCGCATCGCGAACCTCGAATGCGCGATCGCCACCGGCGGCCAGCCGATGGCCCGCAAGATCTACTCGTTCCGCGCCGACCCCACGGTGACGCGCGTGCTGCAGGGGCGCTTCGACGCGCTGGCGCTTGCGAACAACCATTCCGGCGATTACGGCAAGGGCGCCTTCATGCAGACGCTGGCCGTCCTCGACGCCGCCGGCCTGCGCCGCTTCGGCGGCGGACGCAATCTCGCCGAGGCGCATGCGCCGCTGTGGATCGAGAAGCATGGCCTGCGCGTCGCGGTGCTCGGCTACAACGAATACAAGCCGCGCGTCTTCGAGGCCGGCGCCGACAGTCCAGGCATCGCCTGGAGCGAGGACAGCCAGGTTGTCGCCGACATCCGCGCCGCCCGCGCCGCGGGCGCCGACGTCGTCATTCCCTTCATGCACTGGGGCTGGGAGCAAGAGCCGGCGCCGGGCGAACGCCAGCGCGAACTGGCGCGGCTGATGATCGATGCCGGCGCCGACGCCGTCGTCGGCGGCCATCCGCACGTCACCCAGGGCGCCGAGATCTACCGCGGCAAGCCGATCGTCTACAGCCTCGGGAACTTCGTGTTCGACGGCTTCGAGGAGCCGGAGGCGAAGCGCGGGTGGTTGTTGCGGATGACGGTGGACGAGCGTGGCGTGGTTTCCTGGTCGACCGTCGAGGCGGATATGGACGAGGAGGGGACGCCGCATCCCGCTGGTCAAGTACGGACGCCATGCGGGGTGCGAGGGGACGTTGAAGTGGGCTCGTGCAGTATGCGGTAGATGGCTGGCGACCCGCCGAGGGCGACGGGGGATTGCCGACGCTCCGTGTCCCCCGGCCCGGATGAGGCAAGAGCCCGGGCCTCCTCCTTTACCTGCGCGTCGGCAATCCCCCGCCACCCTCGGCTGGACATCCCGGTAGGAAACACGCGCCACACTCGGGCGATGGGGTGGCCTGCTGCGCGCAGGTAAAGGAGGAGGCGGACGCCTTATCGTTCTTGTCCGCCGGAGGACACGGAGCGCAGCAGGCCACCTCGTCGCCCGCGACGCCGCCACGGATAGAAACCAAAAAAAAACGGCGGCCCGAAGGCCGCCGTTGGACTAGCGAGAGCCGGCTTTCACCGGCTGTCTCCGTTACAGCTTCTGCTCGTGGCAGGCGTCACAACGCACCTGCGTTCCCTTCGTCAGGGTGACCGTGCCGTGCTCGGTCTTGAAGGTGCGATCGGCGAAGGTCCGCGAGAGCACCGTTCCCTGGCCGGTCGTGCCGTGGCAGGCGCGGCAGGCGTTGCCGTTCGACTTGGCCAGGTTCTCGTGGCCGGAGACGAAGGACGCGCTGTTGACCGGATGCAGGCCGTGGGGACCGTTCAGGTTGTTCGCCGGCTGCGTCGAGTGGCAGGTCGAGCATTCGGCGATCACGCCGCTGTGGCCCTGCAGCTGGGTCGCCGCGACGTTGTCGTTGGCCTTCGGATTGGCGTTCGGCCATTCGGCGTGCGTCGAACCGTGGCAGGCCTTGCACATCACGCCGCCGTGCCCCTTCGAGAGCCGGTAGAGGCTGGCGTTCTCGGCGAAGCGCGAGGAGGGCATCTGGATGTTGGGCAGTGCCGCCTTCGTCGCGTCGGTGGTCAGATAGGCCTGCAGCAGGCGGATGTTGTCGTTCGCGACGATCATGCCCGTGCGGTTCATGGCCGCCACCGTCACGGCGTCGCCGACGTGGCAGGACTGGCACTTGGGCTCGTTGGCCCACGGCACGCGGCGGGTCAGGTCGAGCTGGCCGGTCGTCGGCAGGTTGGCGGAGAAGTCGTTGCCGACCTGGCGCATCTGGCCGTGGCAGTCCTGGCAAACCACGCCGCCCGTCGCCATGGCGCCGCGCAAGCACTTGGTCGTCTTGCCCGGGTGGCAGGAGTAGCAGGTGTCCTGGAGGACGGTGTTGACCGTGGTGGCGGTGCGCGCGGCCGACTTCGGCGCCGGCATGTCGGGGAAGACGTCGAGGTACTGGCCGTGGTTGCCGTGCATGGCGCGCGACATCGAGATGTGCTTCGTCTGCTGCCGGCCTTCCTCGCCCATGCCCTTGTCGTCGACCGGACCGGTCTGCAGCAGGTCGAGCGCCGGGGTGTAGTGGCACTGCGAGCACTGGATGGCGCGGCGGGTGTCGAGACAGGACGCTTCGGTACCGTTGATGCAGGGGGTTGCGGCACCGCTGGCGCTGGACACGTACTTGGCGCCATGCTTGGCGTCGTGCAGGCGCAGGATGTTGATCTTGGCGGCGTTCTGCAGGCGTTCCGGACCAGGGGCGCCGGCAACCGTCTGGATGGTCCAGGCGATGCCCGAGCTATAGGTCCGGGTCTTCGCGAAGTCTGCCGCGCGGCCGGAACCGTAGTCCGAAACCCCGGCATGGCAGTTCTGGCAGTTCGCCTCGGACGCGACGGGCACGACGACGTCGAGCTTCGCCAGCGGCGTGGAGGTCGCGGCCGCACCCTTCGTCACGGCGCTGACGCGCATCAGCGGGTAGGGGTTGGACACGCCCTTGTCGTCGACGGGCAGGATCGGGATGCCGTCCGCCGCGAACCACTTCGTCCCGGTGAGCGTGCCGCCGAACGGGAAGTTGGCGAAGAACGACAGGTTCGGGTCGTAGCGGTCGAACTTCTGCGGGCCGGTGACGGGCATTCCCTGCTGGGCGAGGGCCACCGACGGCAGCTTGTTGGGATCGGGCACCGGCAGGCCGACGTTGTTGGCGAGCGGAGCGAAGGAGTCGAGCGCGCTGGTGAGCGGACCGACCGACGGGTAGAGCCGGCGATAGGCCTGGGTGCCGTAGGACTGGTTGCGGCTGGCGAGCGCCCAGAAGTTCGACTTGTAGATCGTGCCGACGCTGTAGCTGTTGGTCGATCCCGCGCCGGCCGGGTCGAGGCTGCTCGACGCCGCGCTGTAGTAGAGGTCGACCGCGCTGTCGTCGACGATGGCGGGGGTGCTGCCGCGCCTGACCACCTGCGCATGGACGACGTTGAACGGCGGCAGGATGGAGAAGATCTGGTAGTCGAGATCCGCGCAATGCATGCCGAGGTCGTTGGCGGCCAGGACGGCGAACGAGGCGGTGGAACCGGTCGAGCCCGAGCCCGAGCCGGAACTCGAGGCCGTCACTGCAACCGCGACGGTTCGCGTCTGCTTGCTGTCGCGGACGCTGACCACGGCGCTGCCGGCCGCGACGCCGGTCACCTTGACGCTGCCGTTCGAATACGCGGCGGTGGCGATCCTGCTATTCGACGACGATGCGTACACGCGGCCGCTGGCATTGCGGACGGACACGTTGGCGCTGCCGCCGACGGCGATGGACAAACTGGAGCTGCTCAGCGTCAGGCCGTCCGCGAACGCGGTGGCCGGAAGGCCCGCCAGCGCGACGAACAGCAGGACCAGGATGCTGAGCCAGGAAGGCGGACGAAATGCCACGGATGCTAGGTGATTCGTGTTCATTGATATCTCCCCCTTTAGAGATCGATGGGCACGGATTGACGATTGGCGGAAAGTGCGCCCGATCAGGGGTGCGTGCTGCTCATTCCGCCGGCATTGCGAACGGCATGTTAATTGCGGCCGGCATAAATGTCACCGGTATGCAAGGGTGAATGTGACCAATGTCACAGAGCAACTGTCGTCGGTTAACGACAGGTGCCGATCGAACGGAAATGAAGCCCTAGCGGGTGACTTCGAAGGCGAGCGCGTTTTCGCCGCATTGCGCGGCGGGACAGCCCAGGCCGATGCGGCCGGAGCCGCCGAGGACGAGTTCCTCGCGGCGCAGCACGTAGGCGTCGCCGTTCGCCATCTCGACGTAGGTTCCGTTGCTGGAGGTGTCGGTCAGCACGAACTTGCCGTTCAGGACCGCGACGGTGGCGTGGTGCCGCGAGGCGGTCGGCAGATTGGTCGCGATGCCGTCGAAGGCCGCGCGGCCGATGCGCAGCGGCGGCGATCCCTCGTTCAGCTCCCAGCTGCGCCCTCCGCAGGAGAGCGCCAGCCGTGCGCCGCCGCCGACGGCCGGCTTGCCGCCGAGGATCACCGTCAGTTCCTCGTCGGGGGCGCAGACGGCTTCGAACAACGTCACCGGACCGCTGCGCCCGCGCACCGGCGTCGCGTAGAGCTTGCGGCAGCCGGCTTTCGATTCGGCGCAGAGGCTGCCGTAGGCTTCCGCGGTCAGCAGGATCTGGCCGGGATTCGACAGCTCGACGACGCGGGCCGCGAGATTGACGGTGTCGCCGAAGACGTCGCCGCCGGCGTTCACCACCGGTCCGGCATGGAAGCCGACGCGCAGGCGCACGTGTCCCGATTCGCGGAAGGCGAGCTGCATCTCGCAGGCGGCGCCGAGCGCCTGATCGGGGCCGCCGAAGGCCGCGAGGATCTCGTCGCCGATGGTCTTGACCACGCGGCCTCCGCGCCGCGCGCAGATGCCGGAGAGGGTCTCGAGGCAGGCCGCCACCGTGCGGTGGGCGGCGGCGTCGCCGACCGATTCGTAGAGCAGCGTGCTGCCCACGATATCGGCGAAGAGGATGGCCTGGGCAGCCGCGGAGTCGTCAACCATGGCGCCGCCATGGTAGCAGCTTGCGGCGGGCGGCGAGCGTTCAGCCGGCGGCCGAAGTCGCGGGGATCGGCGCGGCGTCGCCGGACTTCACGATCAGCACGGCGCAGGGCAGGCCGCCGACGACGCGGTCGACCACGCTGTCCGCCATCATGCGCGACAGGCCCTTGCCGCGATGGCTGCCGACCACCACCAGGTCCGCGCCGAGTTCCTCGGCGGCATGGGCGATGGTCTCGGCCGCCGGGCCGCGCAGGACCTTGGTGTCGACCTCGATGCCCTCGAGCTTCATCAGGCCCGCCTTGTGGGCGAGATCCTCGATGGCGTCGTCCATCTGCCGGTCGCTGGAGATGGCGGTGACGATGGTCACCGGCGTGCGCGTCGCCTTGGCGACCTGCATCGCCATCTCGGCGACGCCGTCGCTGGTCTCCGAGCCGTCGCTGGCGAGCAGGATGCGCTTGCTCCACATGTGGGCCTGCCAGCCGGCGACCAGCACGTGGCAGGAGGCGTCGGCGATCAGGTGGGCGGCGCGGTCGCCGAGCAGGCGCTGCTTGATGTCGGTGGGTGGGCGGCGGCCGATCACCAGGATGTTGGTGTCGGAAAGCTTGGCCGCAGCCACGACCTCGTCGACGGGACTCTTGCCCTGGCGCACGACCTCCTCGCTCGCCACGCCGGCGGCGATGGCCTCGCGCACCGTCGGCACCAGGCGGGCCTGCGCCATTTCCAGCTGCTGCGGCGACTCGACGGCGGTCATGATGTCGAGGGTGACGCCGAAGCGCTGCGCCAGCGCGATGGCGATTTCGGTCGGCGCGCGCGAGAACTCGCTGCCGTCGGTGGCCAGCATCAGCCGCTGGCGGCGGAAGCCGTCCGGCAGCAGCTTGCCATGGCATTCTTTGAAGACGCGGGTCTTGCAGCGGGTGCAGACCGCGGGATCGAGCGTCCAGTAGAGCGCGCCGATGACGTTGGTCATGACCGGGAAGAAGGCCCCTTCGCCGATGTCCTTGACGTAGTCGCCCTGTTTCAGCAGGTCGTAGATCGACTTGTTGAGGCGGTAGAAATAGAGGCCGCCGCCCATGCGGCGACGGCGGCGCGCTTCCTGCGCCAGCACTTCGGCGCCGGCGACGTCGAGATAGGTGAGCCCGGCCGCGGCGACCAGCACCGACTTCTGCAGGGGGTTGTCCTCGTCGATCTGCTGCAGCGCCTGCTGCACGTAGCTGGCGGCGCCGAAGTAGAGGTTGCCGTTGATGCGCACGATGCGCAGCTGCGGGCACTCGGGACGGCCCTGGGCGCGTACGAAGTGGTAGGCGCCTTCCTCCTGCGCCGGCACCACGGGAATGATCTCGGGGCGCGACGAGCGGTAGAGGAACATGATGAGCGACAGGAAGACGCCGACGAAAATGCCCATCTCCAGGTTGAACAGCGTGCCCACCAGGGTAGCGAAGAGGATGGCCGACTCCGCCTTGCTGGTGTGCCAGATGGCGTGGATATGGTGGAAGTCGATCAGGCCCCAGGCCACCAGGAACAGGATGCCGGCCATGGCTGCCGTCGGCAGGTAGGCGGCGAGCGGCGCCACCAGCAGCAGCACGATCACCAGGAAGGCGGAGGCGAGGATGGAGGCGAGCGGCGTCTTGGCGCCGGCTTCGTAGTTCACGCCGGAGCGGTTGAAGGAGCCGGACGACGCATAGGACGAGAAGAACGCCCCGATGATGTTGGACAGGCCCTGGCCGATGAATTCCTGGTTGCCGTCGATGCGCTGCTCGGATCGCACGGCGATGGCGCGGGCGATGGAGACGGCCTCGGTGAGCGCCAGCATGGTGATGACCAGCGCAGGGCCCAGCGTGTGGCGCAGCGTATCGAGCGAGAGGTCGGGCGACGACAGCGGCGGCAGCGTTGCGGGCAGGGCGCCGACCGTTTTGATGCCCGTCAGGTCCTGGCCGAGCATTTCGTTGAGGATGGCGGCGACGACGCTGCCGACGATCATGGCGGCGATCATGTAGGGCATGCGCTTCCAGAAGCGCTTGGTCAGTATTCCCGTTGCGAGCGTGATGCCGCTGATGGCGAGCACGTACGGGTTGCTGTCCACGAACTGGACGGCGAGCTGGTGGATGATCTCGTAGAAGGGCGTGCCGCGCGGAATCGGGATGCCGAAGAAGTTCTTCACCTGGCTGGCGGCGATCAGCACGGCCGCGCCGGCGGTGAAGCCGATCACCACCGAGTGCGAGATGAAATTCACCAGCGCGCCCATGCGCGCCAGCCCCAGCAGGGTCTGGAACACGCCGACCAGGAATGTGAGCGTCAGCACCAGGCTGATGTATTGCGGCGAGCCGGGATCCGCGGCGTGCGACATCGCGGCGAACACGGCGATGGAGATCGCGGTGGTCGGGCCGGACACCAGGTGCCACGACGAGCCCCACAGGGCGCCGATCACCGCGGGCATCATGGCGGCGTAGAGGCCGTACTGCGGCGGCAGGCCGGCGATGGTGGCGAAGGCCACGCCCTGCGGCAGCACGATCAGCGCCCCCGTGAGACCGGCGATGGCGTCGTCGCGGAAGGTGCTGCGGTTGACCTTGGGCCACCACAAGAGGAACGGGAAAAGCTTGGTGGCGAGCCCGTGCTTCACTGTCGTCATTTCTGGGACCAGCTCATCGGCGGTAGCAAGATGCATGAAAGCTCGCAATATTAGCAGGTTCGAATATGTATCAGAAGCCGGGAGCGCGGGGCTTCTGAAGGGAGGGAGTGGGAACGAGCTTAGTCCCGAGCCTGTCAACGGCTCGTCAAGCGGGCGTCAAGGGTGTGTCAAGCGTGGTAGTGAAGCGTTGCTTCCGTGCCGCCGCCTGTCGCATTTTGCAACGCTATGCGCCAGCCCTGGCGATCGCAGATCCGCTTGACCAGGGAGAGGCCGATGCCGGCGCCCTCGCTCGCGGGACCGCGGAAGCCGCGCTCGAAGACGCGCTCGCGGTCGGTGTCGGCGATGCCGCAGCCGGTGTCGCGGACGACCAGCCGGTCGGCGGCGAGACGCAGCGAGATGCGCCCGCCCTCGGTGTGGGCGACCGCGTTCCGGACGAGGTTGTCGACCACGATGGAGAACAGCGCCGGGGCGACGTCGAGCCAGACCGGCGTCTCGATCGCCACGTCGATGACGCTGTGGCGGTTCTCCGCCTGCTTGCGATGGCGTTCGGCGGCCGCCAGCACCAGGGGCGCGCATTCGCAGGCTTCGTCGCCCGCGCCGTTCTCCTCGCGGGCGAGATGAAGCAGGGCGGTGGTCAGGGCGGACATTTCCGCCGCGGCGCGCTCGATGCGTGCGACGCGGCCCGCCTGGGCTGCGCCCAGGCTCTCGTCTTCCGCCAGTACCTCGGCGGCTCCGCGGATCACGGCGAGCGGCGTGCGCAGCTCGTGGCTGGCGTCCGCCGCGAAGGCGCGTTCGCGTTCGACGAAGGCGGCGAGCCGCTCGAAGTAGCGGTCGAAGGCATGGCGCAGTTCGCCGATCTCGTCGTCCGGCTGGTCGGGCAACGACAATCGCGGCGGATTGTCGCTCGCCGCGCCGGCCACGGCCTGGGCGAGATCGGCCACCGGGGCGATGACGCGGCCGGCCAGCCAGCGCCCGCCGGCCGCCGCCAGCACGGTCATCAGCAGCGCGCCACCGGCCAGGTAGTAGAGGAAGACCCGCTCGCGCGCACGCTGGCGCTCCTCGTTGAACAGCATGGTGTAGCGCTCGCCGTCGCGCTGGGCAACGGCGACGCGGTAGGGCTGGCCGTCGAGCACGATCTCGTGGCGGCCGACCGGCAGGGCGCGCAGCGTCTCGGGCATGTCGGGATCGACGGCGTCCGAAGCCGTCACATAGCCGCGCAGGCTTGCCGTGTCGGGCGGCAGCGAGCGCGGGTTGCGCGCGCGGCGCGCCATGTAGTCGTCGAGTTCGGCGTTGAGCGTCTGGTCGATCAGCCGCTGCGAGACGTCGTGGGCGGCGAGCCGGATGCCGAAGGCGAACAGGAGCGAGAGCAGGGCACCGAGGCCGGCAAAGTAGAAAGCGACGCGGAAGCGAAGACTGTGTCGGCGGAGCATGGCATCTATCCGTTGGCTAGCGACCGCCAAGGGCGACGGGTGGTCGCCGCCGCTGCGTGTCCCCCGTCGGCCGCGAGACGGCCTCCTCCTCCTTTACCTTCGCGGCGACGACCCCCCGCCACCCTCGGCTCGATGCGCAGCGATCTGATTGCTAGAGCCGGGATAACGGTGTTTCGCCGGGGCGATGGGGTGCCCTGCTGCACGCAGGTAAAGGAGGAGGCGGACGCTCTATCGATCTTGTCCGCCGGGGGGCGTAGGCAGGGTTTCGCGGAGCAACGCTCCGCGCTGCCGCAGCCGG
>DASVZI010000137.1:0-6384 GCA_036391735.1 Rhodocyclaceae bacterium | reverse complement strand
GATGCGGCGTGCCATCTTGCGGCCGTGGCCGACCGCCTGCACCACGGTGGAGGCGCCGCTGACGTAGTCTCCGGCGGCGAACACGCCGGGCTGCGACGTCATGCCGTTCTCGGAAAGACGCGCGTTCTTCCAGCGATCGAGCTGCAGCGGCAGGTCGCTGAACTCGTGCACCGTCTGCTGGCCGATGGCGACGATCACCGTGTCGCAGGGCTCGACGAACTCGGAGCCCTCGATCGGAATCGCGATGCGACGGCCGCCTTCGCGCCAGCCGCCGAGGCGGTTCTGCGCGAACTCGACGCCGGCGACCTTGCCCTCGTCGTCGAGCACGAACTTCATCGGCGAGCGCAGGCCCTTGATGCGCACGCCTTCGCGCTTGGCCTCGAAGATTTCCTCTTCCGTCACCGGGATGTATTCTTCGGCGGTGCGGATGTGGATCGTCACCTCCTCGCCGCCGAGCCGCACGGCGACGCGCGCACAGTCGATGGCGGTGAAGCCGGCGCCGATGACGGCGACGCGCTTGCCGACCTTCTTCTTCTCGCCGCGGTGCATCGCGACCAGGAAGTCGAGCCCGTACTCGATGCCCGGCACCTCGGCCGGATCGCGGTGCTCCCAGTCGCCCTTGAGCGGGATCGGCGTCGCGGCGGTGCAGCCGGTGGCGAGCAGCACGGCGTCGAAGTCGGCGAGCAGCTGCGACACGCGCATCTGCCCCGGTTCGTTGCCGACTTCCACGCCGGTGCGCACCTGTACGCCGAGACGCAGGGCGTTGTGCAATTCGGTGTCGAGCACGTTGCGCGGCAGGCGGAATTCGGGGATGGCGTAGCGCAGCATGCCGCCGGCCTTCTCCTCGCGCTCGAAGATCACCACGTCGTGGCCGAACAGCGAGAGGTCGTGCGCGGCCGAAACGCCGGCCGGCCCGGCGCCGACGATGGCGACGCGCTTGCCGGTCGGCGCGTAGAGCCGCTCGGTGATGCGGTGGCCGGCGTCCTTGAGGTCCGCGGCGACGCGCTTCAGGTGGCAGATCGCCACCGGATCGCCGTTGCCCGGCCAGCCGTGCCGGCAGGCATCCTCGCAGGCGCGCGAGCAGACGCGCCCGAGCACGCCGGGCAGCACGTTGGCCTCGCGGTTGATTTCGTAGGAGGATCCGTAGCGGCTTTCGAAGATCGCCCGGATATAGGAAGGAACGTTGGTGCCGGCGGGACAGGCGTTCTGGCACGGGACGTTCTGCTTGACCCAGCCGATGTCGCGAGGATCGTCGGACACGAAAACGCTGCCGTCGACAGCGCCTGATGCAGCCGCCGGCGGCGGACACGACATATCGCCCATAAGTTCTCCACTCTGGTCGGCAGCGCCTAGTGACGCCGCTCTTCGTGTGCAACTGCCCGGCGCCACGGCGCCGGTGAGCGGATATTACCCTACTTGATATGGCGATAAACGGGGGCGCCTTGACCGGCGTCAACGACCGGGCGAATTGGCCGGATCGGTGACGAAGGCGATCTTCACGATGCCGGCATGCTGCGCGGCAGCCATGACTTCGGCGACCTTTTCGTAGCGGGTGCCGCGGTCTGCGCGCAGGTGGAGCTCGGGGTTGAGGCTGCGGGCGGCCTCCAGGCGGGCCGGCAGCGAATCCCGGTGCACCGGCTCGCCGTCCCAGAAGATGATCCCCTGTTCATTGAGCGCCAACTGGATGACATGGGGCTTGTCCTCGAGCTTTGCAGCGTCGACCTTGGGCAGGTCGATGGGCACGGCTTGGTGGAACAGCGGCGCCGTGATGATGAAGATCACCAGCAGCACCAGCATGACGTCCACCAGCGGCGTGGTGTTGATCTCCGCCATGGGCGTAACGCCCGGCTCGTTCTCGAATCCGCCGAAGGCCATGATCTGTTACGCCGCGCGCGGCAGGGCGCCGGCGGCCTGTGCCAGTTGGAGGCCGGCGCTCTTCGCGCCGGTGGTCAGGTAGGCGTGCAGGTCGTGCGCGAAGCCGTCGAGCTGGACCAGCACGATGCGGTTGCCGCGCGTCAGGGCGTTGTAGGCGAGCACGGCGGGGATCGCGACGAACAGGCCGGCCGCCGTCATGATGAGCGCCTCGCCGACCGGACCCGCCACCTTGTCGAGGACTACCTGGGTCGCGCCCGCCAGGCCGACCAGCGCGTGATAGATGCCCCAGACGGTGCCGAAAAGCCCGATGAAGGGCGCCGTGGAGCCGACGGAGGCGAGGAAGGTCAGCCCCTGCTCGATGCCGGCCTGGCTGCGCACGATCTGGCTGCGCAGGGCGCGAGTCACCGATTCGCTCTGGCTCACGCCGGCCCCGATGCCGCGCGCGACATGCTGCTCGTGGGCGCGCACCGCATTCGCCCCGGCCGCCGCCATGCGCGCGAAGACCCCGCTGTGGTCTTCCTTTGCGATCGCATCGACGGCGGCGTCGAGCGAATCCGCCGACCAGAACGCGTTCATCGCGCGATCGAAGCAGCGCTTGGTCTTCCACTGCCAACTGCCGCGCCCGACGATGACCATCCACGAGGCGACCGACAGCAACAGTAGGACGATCGCCACGGCATGCGTGACCGTGTCGCCTTGGGACCAGAAATGGGCGAGACCCAGTTGTGATTGCATGAAGACCTCTACGAAGATTGCAGCGAAAAGACGACCGGCACGGCGACCCAGGACTCGATGGCTTCCGAGCCGCGCTTGGCCGGCACGAAACGCCAGCGTTCGACGGCGGCCTTGGCCGCCTCGTCGAGCCGCGCGAAGCCCGACGACTGCTTGACGTCCACGGCCAGCGGCTCGCCGGCCGCGCTAACCCGTACCCGCAGCAGCACCTTGCCTTCCTCGCCCAGACGGCGCGAGGCGGTCGGGTAGACGGGCTTGGGATTCGACAGGTAGTCGGCGTCGAAGCGGGCGCCGGTCACGGCGGGCGCCGGGGCTGGCGCGGGCGCGGCTATAGCTTGCGCCGGCGGCTGGGGAGCGACTGCGAAGGCGGGAGCCGGTGCGGGCGTCTGCGGCGCGGCCGTCATGACGGGCTGCGGTTTCGCCGCCCGCGGCGGCGCCTTGGGCGGCGGGGGCGGCAGCTCTTTCTTCAGTTCGGGCTCGATCAGCCGCACCATCAGGTCGCTGGCGATCTCTTGCACCTCGGGTCTTGTCGCCAGTTCCATCACCGCCCAGATCAGCCCGACGTGCGCGGCCAGGATCAGCGCGAAGCGCGTGCCGCGCCGTGCGGGCGAAACCTGGGCAGCGAGATCGTCAGGCCATGGGCGGGAAAAGGCGGGCATGCGGCGTGGGAAGAACGAAAGCCACGCATTTTCGGGGACGCCGGAAGCCGGTCGCTGCGACAGATTGTCGCGCGCGACCGCGTGTCGCACAGAGGCCATGACGCCCGTCGGGATAATCCGCGCCACTCGAAGAAGATCCGACTTTCAGGAGAGGGATATGAAGTTGAAGGCGCTCGCCGCATCGCTGGCGGCCATCGGTATGGCCTACGCGGAAATCGCAGCGGCCGAATCCGAGCGCGAACTGGCGGCGATGAAAGTGACGGCCGACCAGGACGTACCGGTCCAGCAGCGCACCGAACTGGGCAAGCTGACCGAGGCCACGCCGGTATCCGGCGCCGTCGTCACGGAGGCGGACCTCGAGCACCTGCAGGTCGTCAATCCCCTGCTCGAACTCGGCAAACGCGTGCCCGGCATTGGGATGATCCGCAACATGCGCATCCCCGACGGCGGCAAGCAGTACACCGAGAACCGCGTCGACGGAATGCGCGCCGTCGCCACCAACACCTCGCTGCTCGATGAGGTCGACATGGCGAACGTCGAGCGCATCGACGTCATCACCGGTCCGGCCTCGGCGCTGTACGGCAGTGGCGCCCTGGGGGGCACCATCAGCGTCTACACCCGCCAGCCGCCGAAGGACTTCGAGGCGCGCCTGGCGCAGGAGGCCGGCAGCTGGGGTTACCAGCGTACGACCGGCAACGCCGGCGCCACGACGGCCGACGGCCGCCTCGGCTTCGTCGTCGACGGCAGCGACATGGACAACGGCGGCTGGCGCAGGAGCACGGCGGCAGCGAACCAGGACGCGGCGGCCGAGCACAAGAACGGCCAGGCGCTGAAAGTAATGGTGCGGCCCACCGACAGCATGCGCGTGACGCTCGGCTACGACACGCTGCACTACGACTACCGCTGGGCCGGAACGCTGCGCATGAGCAAGTGGCAGCAGGACTGGCGCCAGGTCGAGGCCGGCACCTACGGCCAGTCGATCGACGACTACGAGACGACCACGCTGCGGGTCCAGCAATTGGTCGGCGAGCGCGGCGAATTCAGCTTCGCCTACGGTCGCGTCCGCGACGACTCGACGAGCTACGGCGGCGCCGGTTCGGGCGGGGCAAACAACGTCATTTGCGACGACCCTACCGGTGGGGTGGTCCTGGCGGCGGGCAAAACGGTCAAGTGTCGCCTGGTGAACGGCGGCAGCTCGGCCTCCACCAATACCCTCAAGAAAGGCAATACCACGGCCGAAACGACGACGGTCGTGTATCGGCACGAATTCGACGTGGCCAAGTCGACCTTTTACGTCGGCTCCGACATGTTCGAGGTCGACGCCGACTCGGCCACCTACAACAACGTCTACACGGCGCTTCAGGGACAGTCGGGACAATGGGCCCAGGGCGGCATGACGGCGACGGGACAGGGCTCTGTGACCGCTGAGAAGCACACGACGCCCTTCTTCCACTACGAGTTCTCGCCGCTCGATCGGCTGCGGCTGCATGTCGGCCAGCGCTACGGAAAGATCAGCTACATGGCCGACGACCGGACGGCGGCCAACAAGGACGCCAGCAAGACCTACAAGGAGAAAGTGGCGCGCACCGGCGTCACCTACGACCTCGCGCCGACGCACCTGGTCTGGGCGAGTTGGGGTCAGACGTTCAATGCGCCGCAGCTCTCGACCTTGCTGAACAGCGGGACGATCGGCACACCCGGCATCACACTGGCCGCCAACCTGGCGCCCGAGCGTTCCGTGACCAAGGAGATCGGTTTCCGCGGCCGGTTTGCCGATCTCGGCCTGCGCTACGACGTTACCCTGTTCCAGTCCAACAACCGCGGCTACATCGTCGCGCGTGACTGCACGGCGGCGGAACAAACACTCTACAACGCCGGCGCCACCTGCAAGATCAACGAGAACGCCGGCGAGCTGACGGCCAAGGGGATCGAGTCGATGATCACCTGGGCCGCCACGTCCTGGCTGGACCTGGGCGCGACCTTCACCAGCGGGCGGGTCTTCTTCAACAGCAACAAGTCGTCGACCGCGGACTACACGGGCCACGACTACCAGGCCGCCCCGCGGCAGCACCTCAACCTGCGCGTCGGCGTGAAGCCGGCCGCGGGCTGGCTGGTAGAACTGGAAGGAGACCACCTGACGAGCTACTACGTCGACAACGCCAACACGCTCAGCTATGCGCGGCCGGACCTCTACAACCTCCGCGCCAGCTATGTCGGCAAGCAGTGGTCGTTCTGGCTGCATGCGCTCAACATCACCGACAAGCAGTACGCGACGCGCGTCAGCTATACGACGATCGCGGGACAGAACCTGCTGGCCGCGTCGGCTGGCCAGGGTAACGCCGGCACCTATATGCCGCTGACGGTTCGCGTCGGCGTCTCCTACCGTTTCTGAGTCGCCATGAAGATTTCGATCCCAGGCTTTGCGGCGCGGCTGATCCTGCTGTGCGTCGCCGTGCATGCAGCGGCGCAGGACCGGCCGCCCGAGAATGCCACGCCCGAAGAGCGCCGCGCCTTCTATCAGAAGCGAGCGGCTGAACGCGGCGCCGATGGCGGCGAACGGCCGAGCGAGGCGCAGATCGCCGAATGGCGGGCGAAGCGCGTGGCGCGCGAAGCGGCAGGCGGAGGTGAGGCCACGTCGCAGATGGCGGGTCACGACCATATGGCGCCGGCTGCCGGAGGCGATCGCGGCAGCGCACCGGCGGCCTCGGGACGCCCCGGCGCGACCCCGCCGGAGAAGCCGAAGGGCGGCGCCAAATCCGACGCCCCAGCACCCGGCGGGCGACCGGCCGATGCAGGCCGCAGCGGCATGCCGGGCATGGGGGCGATGGGCGGTATGCGCGGCAGCGGCGTGCTCTGGCTCGCAGATTCGCCGCCCGCGCGCGGCGACGGTCCGCCGCGTGGCGGCATGGGGGGGCGCGGTGGCATGGGCGGCATGGCGGGAATGGCTGGTATGGGCGGCATGCCGGGCATGGGCGGCGGCGAACGCAGCGGCCCGCCGGTCAAACGGCTGTGGTTGCGCGCCGGCAGCGATCCGCAGAAGTCCGGCTTCGCGCGCGACGACGCGGACGCGGTCGTCGAAACCCTGCTCGTCACGCCGCAGGGCAAGCCGGAAGGCGAA
>DASVZI010000136.1:0-4681 GCA_036391735.1 Rhodocyclaceae bacterium | reverse complement strand
CCAACAGCGCGGCGGCAGCGGCGCTTGCCCAGCCGAGCCCGCCGACCGCCAGCACCGCCGTGATGCCGCAAGCCGCCGCCAGCCCGGATGACAGGCCTCGGGTTCCTTCGCTGCCGCACTCCCTCGACGACATGATCTTCTCCGCAGACGCCGTCTTGTCCGCGGGAAGCGGCCGACGGTCGGATTCGTTGCGGTGAGTATTGCCGCGCCGGCGTCGCCGGAAAATCGGCGCCGGCTGAAAGCGACCGGCGGCGTCGGGGAAATTTGGGGTAGGCGCCGGCCTACCCTTCGTCAAGCGTGCGTCAAGACTACTCGACCAGCTTGTGATCGATGGCGTAGCGGATCAGTTCGGTGCGGTTGCGCAGACCCATCTTCTGCAGCAGGCGCATCTTGTGGGTGCTGACGGTCTTGGCGCTGATCGCGAGGATGCCGGCGATGGCGGCGACCGTCTCGCCGCGGACCAGCAGCTGCATCACCGCCAGCTCGCGATCCGAAAGGCGCTCGTGCGGTTGCCGCTCGGTGCCGTCCACGGCGCGGAAGACCAGCTTCAGGGCGATCTTCGGCGCCACGAAGCGCTCGCCGCGCGCCCCTGCCCGCACGGCGGCGAGCAGCGTCGCGGCGTCGCTGTCCTTGGTGACGTAGCCGGCGGCGCCGGCCTTGAGGGCGCGTTCGGCGATCTGCGGCTCGTTGTGCATGCTCAGCACGACGATCGCGAGGCGCGGATAGCGGTCGACGATGCGGGCCACCAGGTCGACGCCGCTGGTGCCGGGCATGCTGAGGTCCAGCAGGACCACGTCGAAAGTCTCGGTGCGCAGCACGTCGAGCACCTGCGGTCCGTCCGCGGCCTCGGCCGCCACGACGATGTCGCCGGCGCTGGAGAATAGCTGGCGCAGGCCGCTGCGCAGGATGTCGTGATCGTCGGCGATCAGCAGGCGGATCATGGCGCCGCTGCCCTCCTCCCCGCCGGAAAGCGCACGTCGATGCGGCAGCCGTGTC
The DNA here is from genome assembly GCA_036391735.1 of Rhodocyclaceae bacterium. Lineage (GTDB taxonomy): Bacteria > Pseudomonadota > Gammaproteobacteria > Burkholderiales > Rhodocyclaceae > Nitricoxidireducens. The sequence continues at coordinate 3,685 of DASVZI010000136.1, read as the reverse complement.
CGTGGCCGCTGGCGATCGACAACTCGCCGCCGAGGGCGGCGGCGCGTTCGCGCATGCCGACCAGGCCGAGCGAGCGCGCACCGACGCGATCTGGATCGAAACCGATGCCGTCGTCGGCAATCGACAGCTCGTAGACGCCGGCGGATCGCCGCAGCCCGATTTCGACGCGCCGGGCCCGTGCGTGCCTGGCCACGTTGGTCAGCGATTCCTGCACGATGCGGAACACGTGGGTGGCCTGCATTTCGTCGAGCTCGATCTCGCCCTCCGGCGCGGTGACCTCGCAGACGAGGCCGGCGTGGCCGGCGAACTCGCGCGCCAGCCAGTCGAGTGCCGAAACGATGCCCATGTCGAGCACCGGCGGCCGCAGGGCCGATGCCAGGTTGCGCACCACCGCGATGGTGTCGTCCACCAGCCGCTTGGCGGAAGCGAGGCGATCCAGCAGCATCGGCTGATCGGCGCCGAACTCCATGCCCAGCATGTCGAGATCCAGGCGCAATGCCGTCAGCAGCTGGCCGAGGACGTCGTGAATCTCGCGCGCCATGCGCTTGCGCTCGTCCTCCCGGGCATGCTCGCGCCGGGCATCCAGCTCGCGCAGCTGCTGCTGGGTGTCGCGCAGGCGCTGCTTGGTCTGCTTGAGGCGGGTGAAATCGCGCGCGATCGCCAGGACGCTGGCGACGGCCCCGTCCGGCCCGAACTCGGGCACCATCCGGATGTGCCGATGCACCAGCCGGCCGCCCACTCCTTCGTTGTTGGAGACTTCCAGCTCCGTCTCCTGCGCGGTGGCCAGCACCCGGCCGACCGCATCCTCGATCTGCCGCGCCACCCGGCTCCCCGGCATGCCCTGGGTGGGCGTCTTGCCGAGCACGTCGCCGGGCGCGACGCCGAAGCAGCGCGACAGTTCGCGGTTGGCGTACACGCGGCGACCGTCGCGGTCGAAGCGCGAGATGATGTCGGGCGAGTTCTCCGCCAGGGCGCGGAACTCCTGCTCGCGCGCATGGAGCAGCCGGTCGACGGCGCGCCGCTCGGTGACGTCGGTGACGACGCAGGACAGGTGGCGGGCGCCCCCGAGCATGACGATCTCCCCGGACACCACGCAATCGCGGCGTTCGCCCGAGCGATGCCGCCATCCGGCCTCGAAGTCCTTGATGCGGCCGTTCTGCTCGAGCAGCCCCAGCATGTCGGCGCGCGCCGCGTCGCTGTCCCAAAGCGAAAGCGCAGGCACGGCCCGGCCGACCACCTCGTCGCGCTGGTAACCGAAGGTCCGCAGGAACGCGTCGTTGGCCGCGACCACCTGCTCGTCCGCCATGCGGACGATGAGAATGCAGTCCGGGCTGGTGCGGAAGATGGTGGCGAAGTGCAGCTCGCTTTCGTACATGCGGCGGGCCTCCGCCAGCGAAGTGAGCCCGAAGGAGACGTCGGAGGCGATCTCCTCGAGCAACCGGACCATGTCGGGATCGAAGGCGTCGGCATCGGCTGCATAGCAGGCCATGGCGCCGACGAGCCGATCGCCCGCGGCAAGCGGCAGCATGCACAGGGCGACGATCCCCGCCTCGGCACAGGCTTCGCGCTGTGCGGCGAGGAATTCGTCCCCTGCCGGCGCCGACAGGTAGTGGCCGCGGAGCCGCAGCAGTTCGGCGATACGCGCCCGCTGCCGCGCGTCGCGCGGCCAATCCGCCAGGCTGCCGCGGCCCGCACGCGCGGAAGCGGGTCCATGGAGGATGGGGCGGCTCGAAACGACTGCGTCCTCCTCCAGAGAAACGACGCGCGCCAGCCGAAATCCCCCGTATTCGCCGGCGATGCGGCAGGCGCCGGACAGCAGCTCATATTCGTCGACGGCGCGCGCCACGCACTTGTTGATCTCGCTGCGCAGTTCGTAGGCCCGCGTCAGCCGCGCCAGCCAGTCCTGGGCCCGCCTGCGGACCGTGATGTCCTCGGTGGTGCCGATCACCTCGACCGCCCGGCGGCTGTCGCCGTCGCCGGTGAAACCGACCCGGGCATGCACTCGCAGCCAGCGCAGCCCCCCGCCGGGCAGCAGGATGCGGAAATCGTTGGCCGCGAAGCCGTCGGAACGGCAGGGATCGAGCGCCAGGGCGATCGCTTCCCGGATGCTCGCCGCATCGGCGGGATGGAATCGCGAGCAGACCACGCCGGCCGGAACGCTCTCCGTGGGGATGCCGAAGTGTTCCCGGGCCTGCTCGTCGAGACGCGCCGTGCCGGCGGAAACGTCGTAGCACCAGGTGCCGAGTTCGGCGGCGGCGAGCGCCACGCGGTGACGCTCCTCCGCCTGGCGCAGCCGGTCGGCGGCGGCCCGGCTGACCGTGACGTCGCGCAGGATCGCCTGTAGGCGGCCGTCCGGCAGCTGGCGGCCCACGACCTCGCCGGTGAACACGCTGCCGTCCTTGCGCCGGAAGCGCCATTCGCTGCGCACCACCTCGCCGCCGGCCAGGCGCTGCACTTCCGGATCGACGCGCCCTAGCTCGTCGCTGCAGACGACGTCGGCGATCGACATGCGGAGGAGTTCGTGGCGCGGGTAGCCGAGCATGGCGCAGCCGGCCCGGTTGACCTCGATGTAGCGGCCCGCGGCATCGGAAACGAAAAAACCGTCGACCATCTGGTCGACCAGCGCGGCGTGCGAAATCGCGTCGCCTGCGGGCTCGCAGCCCGGGCGCACCAGCCTTTTCGACGCCGGCATCTTCAGCGACATGTTCTGGGTCACCTCCCTCGAGCCGTTCCTCTACCCATGCTAGGGAGAAGCCCCGGCAGTGTCAATTGCGCGGGATCAAGCGACATCCCGCAAACGGGCTTCGGCATCCGGCCCGGGACGGGTAAAATGCACGGTTTTCGCCATGCCTTTCCAAAGATCATGAAAAAAGTCCTCATCCTCGGCGTCAACGGCTTCATCGGCCACCATCTCTCCCAGCGCATCATGGACACCACCGACTGGGAGGTGTACGGGATGGACATGAACTCCGAGCGCGTCGCCGACCTGATGGCCAACCCTCGCTTCCATTTCTTCGAGGGCGACATCATGATTAACAAGGAATGGATCGAGTATCACGTCAGGAAATGCGACGTCATCCTGCCGCTGGTCGCCATCGCCACGCCGGCCACCTACGTCAAGGAACCGCTGCGCGTCTTCGAGCTCGACTTCGAGGCCAACCTGCCGATCATCCGCCAGGCCGTGAAGTACAAGAAGCGCGTGATCTTCCCGTCGACCTCCGAGGTCTACGGCATGTGCAAGGATCCCGAGTTCGACCCCGAGAACTCCGAGCTGATCCTCGGCCCGATCAACAAGCCGCGCTGGATCTATTCCTGCGCCAAGCAGATGATGGACCGCGTCATCCACGCCTACGGCCAGCAGGAAGGCCTGCAATACACGCTGTTCCGCCCCTTCAACTGGATCGGCCCGGGCCTCGATTCGATCTACACGCCGAAGGAAGGCAGCTCGCGCGTCATCACCCAGTTCCTCGGCCATATCGTGCGCGGCGAGCCGATCAAGCTGGTCGACGGCGGCCACCAGAAGCGCTCGTTCACCTACGTCTCGGACGGCATCGATGCGCTGATGAAGATCATCGAGAACAAGGACGGCATCGCCGACGGCAAGATCTACAACATCGGCAACCCGAAGAACAACTACTCGATCCGCGACCTGGCCGCGCTGATGCTCGACCTGGCGAAGCAGTAT
>DASVZI010000135.1:0-4366 GCA_036391735.1 Rhodocyclaceae bacterium | reverse complement strand
AGTGCACCGTGCAGACCATGCAAGGATCGAAGCTGCGCACCACGTGCTGCACGGCCGCCGGCGTCGCACCCGCGGTTTCCGCGGCGACGCCCACGAGCGCCTGCTCGAGCGCGCCCGGCTGGCCGGCGGCGTCGCGGGGCGAGAAGTTCCAGGTGGTCGGCGCGATGATCTGGTAGTTGTGGATGCGGCCGTGGCGGATGGTCAGCCAATGGCCGAGCGAGCCGCGCGCCGCCTCGACCAGCCCGACGCCGGTGCCCTCCTCCGGAACGGCACCTGTCGCCAGGTAAGGTTCGCCGGGCATCAACTGTTCGCACCAGCGCTCCATTTCCGGCAGCATGCGGGCGATCTCGACCACGCGCATGACGACACGGCTCATGACGTTGCCGCCCTGCCCCGCGACCAGCGCACGCGCCAGGGGATGCCCGGCGACAAGCTGGCGCGCCAGCGCGCCGACCTCGGCCACGCGGCCGTCGTAGCGCGGCGCCTTGCACCACGAGTAGGCGCCCGGCTTGTCCGCCAGCGGAAGCGTGGCGCCGACCGCCGGCGCCTGCGGCGCCTCGGCCTCGGCATACCAGCCGTGGCGGACGTCCTCGCGCACGGCGCCGATGTCGAGCGGGTGCAGGCCGCCGTCCCACAGCCCCGCCGGCAGCAGCCTGCCGGTTTCCTGCGGGAAGCTTCCGTAACTCATGAAGAGATTGCCGGCGCGGCCGAGTTCATGCAGCTGCAGATCGGCGCTGACCGCCAGGAAGCGGCCGAAGTCGCTGCTCCGATGCGCCTGGCCCCAGGCCGCCAGCTCATAGGTCGACGCCAGCCCGGCGACGTTCTCAAGCGCATCGCCGAACAGCGTCGCCTCGAGAAAGCTGCGGAACTCGCGCAGGATCACGCGCAGCCGGATCTTTTCCGAAGCCTGCAGCGGCCGTGACGATCCGCCCGGCTGCAGCGCCAGGGTGTGCGGCCATTTGCCTGCGATCAGTCCCATCATGCGCATGAAGCCGGCTCGGGCGGGCAGCATTTGCGCTGCCGCGCTGCCGCGCAGCGACTTGAAGCGCGCCTCCATCTCGCCGAACCAGCCGCGCCCCGAATACTCGGCGCGGGCGAAATCCGGCATGAAGTAGAGGTAGAAGTGCGTCAGGTGGTCGGCGAGGTTCTCCGCCGCCAGCATCAGATTGGCCGCGATGCGCCCGTTGGGCGGCGCCTGCCAGCCGAAGGCGGCCGCCAAGGCCTGCGCCGCGGCGGCCGACTGCGCCACCGAGCAGATGCCGCAGATGCGCGGCACGAACACCAGCGCGTCGTGCGGCGCCTTGCCGAGCAGGATCTCCTCGAAGCCTCGATAGAGGGGCGAATTGACGTGGGCGGCGGCGACGCGCCCGTCGGCGATGTCGAGGGCGATCTCGAGATCGCCCTCGACGCGATTGAAAGGTCCGACGATCCGACGTGTCATCTCTTGATGAGCCGCGTGCCCGGCGCCTTCAAGGTATGGTCGGCGCGGGCGTTCTCGCGCACGCGCGCCGGCGTGGCGGACTTCGACAGCGCGGCGAGCGCGACGAACCAGGCCTTCGGCATGTCGGCGGGCAGGCCGATCGGAATGCCGGCGACCTTGGGCGTCAGCGCGAAAGGATGGCCGGGTTCCTCGAAGCCCGGTTCGGTGCAGCGGATGCACGGATAGCCGCCGCGCAGACAGGAGCCCTGCCCGTTCCACAGCCGCAGGTTGCAGTCGGCATGCGCCTGGGTGCCCTTGCAGCCGAGGTTCTCCATCAGGCAGCCCTGGTCCGAGAGCTTCGCCGCGCTGGCCTTGAACTCGTAGTACTCGTTGCGCGGGCAGCCGTGATGCACCAGTTGGTCGGCGAAGAAGCGCGGCCGGCCGAACTCGTCGAGCGACTCGCGCGACAGCGCCCCGCGCGCAAGCATGACCAGCGTTTCGCTGATCCAGTCCGGATGCGGCGGGCAGCCGGCAACGCTGACGACGGGCAGTCCGCCCGCGGCGCGGAAGTCGGGACCGAGCAGCCCGCCGGCGGCGTTCGACTCGAACTGCAGGCCGCAGGCATCCGTGGCATTGGTGCCGGCCGAGACGACGCCGCCGAAGGACGCGCAGCTGCCGATCGCCACGACGTGCCGCGCGCGGTCGGCCAGCAGCCGGATCCATTCGGCCATCGGCGCTCCGCTGCCGGCCAGCAGGTGGAAGCGGCCGCTGCCCTGCGGCCCGCGCAGCAGCGCCCCCTCGACGCACAGCACGTCGAAGGGGCGCGTGCCGCCGGCGCATTCGGCGATGATCGATAGCGCCTCTTCGGCGCTGGCCTCCGACAGGCTCGGATGCCAGGCGAGTTCGATGCCTTCGTCGGCCAGCAATTCGAACAAGGGCGCGATCTCGCTGCCCAGCCAGGACAGCGTGCAGCCGCCGCAGCCGCCGGATTGCAGCCAAAGCACCTTCATAGCTTTTCCAGCCCGAAGCGCGTGACCTTCTGGCGCAGGCCGACGCGCGACAGGCCCAGTTCGGCGGCGGCGCGCGTCTTGTTCCAGCGATGGCGCACCAGCACCTCCTTGATGACCCGCGCCTCCAACTGCTGGATGCGCTCCTTGAGGCTGCCGTCGAGCCCGGCCAGCAGCGAAAGCTCGCGCTCCTGGGCTTCCTCCTCGGCCGCCAGCAACACGCGCGGGCTGAGCAATTCCGCGCCCAGCCACTCGTCCTCGGACAGCGCCAGCATGCGCTGGATCTCGTTCTGCAACTCCCGAACGTTGCCCGGCCAGCGATAGGCGGCGATGCAGGCCAGCGCTTCTGCCGTGAAGCCCTGGATGCCTTCGGCGTTGTGGGCGCGCTCGAGCAGGCCGTGGGCGATGGGCACGACGTCCATCGGCCGCTCGCGCAGCGCCGGCATGTGCAGCGTCATGCCCGCCAGGCGGTAATAGAGGTCCTCGCGGAAGCGCCCGGCGCGCATTTCCTCCTCGAGCTTGCGGTTGGTCGCGGCGATGACGCGCACGTTCACCGAAACCGAACGCGGACTGCCGACCGGACGGATCTCGCCCTCCTGCAGCGCGCGCAGCAGCTTGACCTGAAAGGCCGGCGAAGTCTCGCCGATCTCGTCGAGGAAGATGGTGCCGCCGTCGGCCTGCTGGAACAGGCCGATGCGGTCCTCGTAGGCGCCGGTGAAGGCGCCGCGCTTGTGGCCGAACAGCTCGGCCTCGAGCAGCTGGTCGGGCAGCGCGCCGCAGTTCTCCACCACGAAGGCCCGCTCGGCCCGTTCACTGGCGTAGTGGATCGCGCGCGCCAGCAGCTCCTTGCCGGTGCCGGATTCGCCCGTGATGAGGATCGAAAGGTCGTGCCGCGCAACCTTCAGCGCCTGCTCGCACAACGCATTGAGCGGACTGTCGGCCGCCCGGGTGATGCGGCCGAAGCCCGAGAGCGCCGCTGCCGACGCGCGCTTCGCCGCGACGCGGGCCTGCATCTGCGCCGGGCTCTCGCGCAGCTCGATCGACAGCCGCTGGTTGTCCTGCTGCAGCCGCCACAGCCCGGCTGCCGCCCGCAGCGTCAGGAGCAGTTGCTCGGGATGCCACGGCTTGAGCAGGTACTGCCAGATGCCGGCGTCGTTGATGCCGGCGATGATGTCGGCCGTTTCGGTGTAGCCGGAGAGGATGATGCGTATCGAATCCGGCCATTGCGCGCGCACCTGGCGCAGGAATTCCACGCCCGAAGTGCCCGGCATGCGCTGGTCGCAGAGGATGATCTGCACGAACTCGGCGGCCATGATCTGCAGCGCCTCCTCGGCGCCGCCGGCGGTGAACACCGTGAATTCGTCGTCCAGCGTGCGGCGCAGCGCTTCCTGCGAGCGCACTTCATCGTCGACGACGAGGACCGTGGGCGCCGCGCTCATCGGGCTGCCCTCCCCCCAGCCCCCTCCCACAGGGAGGGGGTGACGAGGGTTCGCCGCTGCGCGGCTCCGTGTATTGGCTTGCGCCCCTTCGGGCGGCCGTACGGGGCGCTCATGCCGCGGCCTTCGCCAGTTCGCGGTGCACCGCCAGGTGGCGCGGCGTCCACGAGGGCAGCGACTTGTTCACGAAGTGCCAACGCGCCACGTGGTAGCTCGGATCGAAGCCGTAGAAGTTGCGCTTCATCTGCGCCAGTTCCTCGGCGCGCCAGGCCGCGAGCGGCTTGGCGGTCTCGTCGGCGGCGCGGCGCTGCGCCTTGACGGCGAGCCGCTCGCCGAAGTCCGGCGCCCCCGCCAGTTCGGCGGCGCGGCGCGCGACGTCGATGCGGAAGGCCTGCGGATCGGCCGCCAGGCAGGCATCGTAGAAGCCGCAGGCGACCGACTGGCGGGCCGACATCGGCATGCGGTTCTGCATGATGGCGCGGGCGCCGTCTGCGCCGACGCGC
>DASVZI010000134.1:0-26900 GCA_036391735.1 Rhodocyclaceae bacterium | reverse complement strand
TTCGGCGCTCTCCAACCGCTCCACCAACATCCTGGGCTCGGGTATCCGTCGAAGCGTAATGAGCGGGCAACCCATACCGCTTGCTTGGGTCACTCTTCAGGTCTACGCGTCCAGCAGCGGCTACTCCGTCGGGGCGCTCCGGCAAAAGATAAGGCGAGGACATTTCATTGAAGGCAAGCACTTCCGTAAGGCGCCCGACGGCCGGGTACTTATGAACGTTGAGGCGTGCCAGAACTGGGGGATCGAGAAGTGAGCCCAAGACTCAAGCTGGTTACTGAGGGAACCAGATCCAAAGCGCGCGACCCAGAAATGGAGGGCATCGAACTTCGCGGTGACAGCATTCGCCTGACGTTCTGGTGGATGGGAAGTCGTTGCCGCGAGACTCTCAAGATGCAGGCAACGCCCAAGAACATCGAGTATGCCAAACGCCTCAGGAAGCGGATTCTTCTCGAAATCGAGGCCGAAACATTTCGGTACATCGACCACTTTCCCGAGTCAAAGCGCGCCAGTAAGGCTGGAATGACGCCCGCTACGTCCCGGCTATTCCGGGAATATGCTGAGCAGTGGTTCAAGAACAAGAATGACATCGGGTCGGCATCGCTCAAGGACTACCGATCCTTCCTTGATCGCTTCTGGTTGCCGAGTCTAGGCCACGTGCGCGGCGATCAGCTCGTCCCGTCGATGATTCACGAAGCCATCGGCAAGATCTCGTGGCGGTCCGCCAAGCACAAAAATGATGCACTCGTGCCGCTACGAGCTGTCCTGAAGCTGATGTTCGGCGACGAGGCGACCCGAAAGAACCTCGCCGAATTCATCAAGAACGATAAGCGCCAAAAGCCCGAACCCAATCCATTGACGGCCGATCAGGTTGACATGCTCCTCGAACGCATTCGTGAGGACTTCGGGCCTGAGATGCACAATCTCTTTGATCTCGGGTTCTTTACCGGCATGCGGCCTGGCGAACTGATTGCAATCTACTGGAGCGATGTCAATTTCGATCTCGAGATTCTGACCGTGCAGCGTTCTTGGGGGCACGACAAGGACGAGGACGAAGGAGATTCCCGCAATGAAACCAAAACGAAGAAGGCAAGACACCTCGAACTCTCTTCACGAGCCATTGCCGCGCTTCGCCGTCAGAAAGACTTCACCGGTGACGGGCGAGAGGTGTTTCTAACCCGCCGTGACCGGGAACCCTACTCGAGCTCGGATCACCTCTACCGGCGGGTTTGGGCTCCCACGCTTCATGCATTGCAAATTTCTACTCGTCGCATGTATCAAATGCGCCACACGTACGCGACCATGAACTTGATGGCCGGGGCCAACCCTGCCTGGATCGCCGAGCAGTTGGGACACATCAATGCCCAACTCGTCTTTACCACCTACGGGAAATGGATCAAAGGCGCGGACAAGATCCGCCAAAAAGGACTCTTGGACGACTGGCTTGCGCAGGGTTGTGCCCCAGCCGTGCCCCAAATGCCCGAAGGGAAGGGGGCGGAATGAAGAAAACCAACATCTTATGTTGGTCGGGGTGAGAGGATTCGAACCTCCGACTCCTGCGTCCCGAACGCAGTACTCTACCAGGCTGAGCTACACCCCGACGCGTCTTGAACCGCCTTCAATGCCGGCGGGCCACCGCAAAAGCGCACAATTGTACCAGAGCGTCCTTGTGGATGGAAGGGGGAAGAGCATCAAGTGCGCGGACGGCCGTGTGCGCCTCCGCTTCCGCCTGCGCCCGGGCCGCCTCCAGTGCGCCCGTGGCGCGCACAGCATCAAGTACTTCGGCAAACTGGTCACGGCCGCCTTCTTCGATGGCGCCGCGTACGCAGGCAGCCTGCTGAGGCGTTCCATGCTGCATGGCATGGATCAGTGGCAGCGTCGGCTTGCCCTCGGCGAGGTCGTCGCCCAGGTGCTTTCCCGTCTCGACCTCCTCTCCGGAATAATCGAGCACGTCGTCGATGAGTTGAAAGGCGGTGCCGAGATGCATGCCGTAGCTTGCCAGGCCGGTCTCCACGGCTTCGTCGGCACCGCCGACGATGGCGCCGATCTGGCCGGCTGCCTCGAACAGCTTGGCGGTTTTGAAGCGGATCACCTGCAGGTACTCGTCGATTGAGATGTCGGCGTTGTGGCAGTTCATCAACTGCAGCACTTCTCCCTCGGCGATGACGTTTGTCGCGGCGGCGAGCACGGCCATGATGCGCATGCTTCCGACCGACACCATCATCTGGAATGCGCGCGAGTAGAGGAAATCTCCGACCAGCACGCTGGCCGCGTTGCCGAACATTGCATTCGCCGTTTCGCGTCCGCGGCGCAAGTCGGAGGCGTCGACGACGTCGTCGTGGAGCAGGGTCGCGGTATGGATGAACTCGACTACCGCGGCAAGATCGTGGTGGTGGGTACCCCGGTAGTTTACGGCTCCGGCGGCGAGCAGCACCAGCGCCGGGCGCATGCGCTTGCCGCCGCCCCCGACGATGTATTCGGCGACCTGGCGCACCAACACCACGTCAGAATGGAGCTGGCGGCGGATGACCGAGTCCACGGCACGCATGTCGTCGGCGATCAGGGCATAGAGGTCGTCGGTGCTCACGTCTTACTTTGGTCGGGAAAAGGCGCGATAGTAGGCGCGGCACCCCGGGCCGTCAATGACGCGCCGCAATCTCGACTAACCGATTGACGTGATGAGAACTCTTGGCTAGAATGCGCGGTTCCTCGCAACACCCAGTTCAATTCACGGAGTCCACATCATGTATGCGGTCATAAAAACCGGCGGCAAGCAGTATCGCGTCGCAGCCGGCGAGAAGATCAAGGTAGAACAGATACCGGCAGAAGTGGGCGCGGAAATCACGCTGGACCAGGTGCTCATGGTCGGCGAAGGCGAATCGGTAAAAGTCGGTGCGCCCATCGTCGCGGGAGCCAAGGTCACGGCGAAGGTCATCGCGCAAGGCCGGCATGCGAAGGTCAACATCTTCAAGATGCGCCGTCGCAAGCACTATCGCAAGAACCAGGGCCATCGGCAGAACTACACCGAGATCCAGATCGGCGAGATCACGGCCTAATAGGAGTCCAGAGACATGGCACACAAAAAGGCAGGCGGCAGTTCGCGTAACGGCCGCGATTCAGAAGCGCAACGACTTGGCGTCAAGCGGTTCGGCGGCCAGTTGATCAACGCGGGCAGCATCATCGTCCGCCAGCGCGGCACCCAGTTCCATCCCGGCGAGAACGTCGGCATGGGCAAGGACCACACCCTGTTCGCCAAGGTCACGGGCACCGTGAACTTCAGCGTCAAGGGCGCCGAGAAGCGCAAGACGGTCAGCATCATCCCGGCCGCGGCCTGACGGGCTGCTACGGTCGTTTGCCGGAAGCCCTATCCTCAGCGATAGGGCTTTCGCGTTTCTGAACCCATGAAATTCTTCGACGAAGCCAAAATCGAGGTCATTGCCGGCGACGGCGGCAACGGCGCGGCTTCGTTCCGCCGTGAAAAGTTCATTCCCTTCGGCGGACCGGACGGCGGCGACGGCGGGCGCGGCGGCAGCATCTATGCCGTCGCCGACTGCAATCTCAACACGCTGATCGATTACCGCTACAGCCGGGTCTTTCGCGCGCAGCGCGGCGAAAACGGACGCGGTTCGGATTGCTACGGCAAGGGCGGCGAGGACCTGGTGCTGCGCGTGCCGGTCGGTACCGTGTTCACCGATCTCGCCACCGGCGAACAGATCGCTGACCTCGATGCCGACGGCAAGCGTGCGCTGATCGCCAAGGGAGGCCAGGGCGGCCTCGGCAACCTGCATTTCAAGAGCAGTACCAATCGGGCGCCGCGCAAATGCACGCCCGGCGAGGAAGGCGAACGCCGCGAGCTCCGGCTGGAGTTGAAGATCCTCGCCGACGTCGGCCTGCTCGGGCTGCCGAATGCCGGCAAGTCCACCTTCATTCGCGCCGTTTCCGCCGCCAAGCCGAAGGTCGCTGACTATCCGTTCACCACGCTGCATCCGAACCTTGGCGTCGTCCGCGTGGACACGAACCGCAGCTTCGTCGTCGCCGACATTCCGGGGCTCATCGAGGGCGCTGCAGAGGGCGCGGGCCTCGGTCATCAGTTCCTGCGCCATCTCCAGCGCACGCACCTGCTGCTTCACCTGGTCGATATCGCGCCGTTCGATCCCGAGGCCGACCCGGTGCGCGACGCCAAGGCCATCGTGAAGGAATTGAAGAAGTACGATGCGGCGCTCTACAGCAAGCCGCGCTGGCTGCTCATCAACAAGATCGACCTGGTGCCCGAGGATGAGCGCGAGAAGCGCGTCGCCGCCTTCCTCAAGGCGTATGGCAAGGTCGAGCGGCATTTCGTCATATCGGCCATCGACGGCGCTGGGTGCCGCGAGCTAAGCTTCGCCGTCATGGAACATATCGAACAGGTGCGGCGCCATGAGAACGCGGATAGCGCAGAGTAAGCGGCTGGTCGTCAAGGTCGGCAGTGCGCTGGTCACCAACAACGGCGCGGGTCTGGCGCACGAATTCATCGCCGATTGCGCCGAGCAGATCGCGGCGCTCCATGGGGAAGGCCGCGAAGTACTGCTGGTCTCGTCCGGAGCGATCGCCGCCGGCATGCAGCGTCTGGGTTGGACAGCGCGTCCTCAGGCGATGCACGACCTGCAGGCCGCGGCAGCGGTCGGCCAGATGGGCTTGGCGCAGGCCTATGAGACGATATTCCTGCAGTGCGGATTGAAAGCCGCGCAGATCCTGCTGACGCATGAAGACCTGTCCGACCGTACGCGTTACCTCAATGCCCGCAACACGCTGCATGCCCTGCTTCGTTACGGCGTCGTGCCGATCATCAACGAGAACGACACGGTAGTCACCGACGAGATCAAGTTCGGCGACAACGACACTCTAGGCGCGCTGGTGGCGAATCTGGTGGAAGCGGATGCGCTGATCATCCTTACCGACCAGCCGGGCCTCTATACCGCCGATCCCCGACAGGACCCGGCCGCGACGCTCATCACCGAGGGACGCGCCGATGACGCCCGTTATGCCGCGATGGCCGGCGGGGCGGGCAGCACGATCAGCAAGGGCGGCATGATTACCAAGGTTCGCGCGGCACAGCGAGCGGCGCGCAGCGGTGCCCACACATTGATCGTCGGCGGACGCGAGCCGGACGCACTGGCGCGAGCCGCCCATGGCGAGACGGTTGGGACGTTGCTCTATGCGACCGAATCGCCGCTCGCTGCGCGCAAGCAATGGCTGGCCGACCACTTGCAGCTCGCCGGCAGCCTGCTGCTCGACGATGGCGCCGCGAAGGCGCTGCACGCGGGACGCAGTCTGCTGCCGGTCGGCGTCATCGCCGTCGACGGCGACTTCCAGCGCGGCGCAGCGGTCGCCTGCCGCACGTCCGACGGCAAGGAAGTGGCGCGCGGACTGACCAACTACTCAAGCTCGGAAGCGCGCCGCATCGCTCGCCACGCCACGCAGGACATCGAGGCCCTGCTCGGCTACGCCGACGAGGAAGAACTCATCCATCGGGATAATCTGGTCCTGCTTTAGGAGCAGCGGCCTAACTGCAGCCCCCTTCCACAACGCGAGGAGCAAAAAAAAGCCCCGGTGTAGCACCGGGGCTGAATCCAGCCAGTAGGGGGCTGGAGGAGGAGGAGGTACAAGAAGCTGAAGAGCCTCGCTTAGGCGGCCTTCTTGGCCTTGGCGGCGGAGGCGCCGACAGCCTTGACGGTCGCGCTGGTCGCGGCCGCGACGTTCGCTTCGGTGATCTCGGCGACCTGCTTGGCAGCCTTGGTGATGGTGTCGTAGGCGGAGTTCGCGGCAGCGATCGCGGACTTGACGGCCGCGACGGCGACGTCGGAGCCGGCCGGCGCGTTCTTGGCGGCCTTGTCCAGTGCGCTGGCGACGTTCTTGTTCACTTCGGCGAACTGCGCTTCGAAGATCTTGCCGAATTCTTCCTGGGTCTGGGTGGCGATCTCATACAGGCTGCGCGAATAGGCGATGGCCTTGTCGAGAGCCGGCTGGGCCAGCGAGCCTTGCAGGCTCATGAGTTCCTGGGCGTCCTTGGCGGCGAGCAACGTCTTGGCCGTGGAAACCGATTCTTCCAGCAGGGTGCGGGCGGTGTTGAGATTCAGGGCGGCAATGCGCTCGGCGCTTGCAAAGGCGGTGTTGGCGAGGGTCAGGGCGGTCTCGACGTTGGCCTTGTTGGCAGCAGCGAACTGTTCAGGCGTGTAATTCATGACGGGTCTCCGGAAGTGGGTTCAATACGTATGCGTCTTGGTTTTACCTACGGCGGCGACTCGGGGCCTTTGGCTGCAAGCCCGAAGCGCGATATTGCACTGCAACACGACTCGATTATAGGAATGGAAAACCGGAAGTCAAGAACTTTTTGTTGCGATGCACAACGTCAGCGTCGTGCCAGGTGCCGGTGTTTTAAAAACAGATAGATAGCCTTGCGGCCGAGTCGTCGGCCGCAAGGTGGAATCAGCGGGAATTGTGCGCCGCGGTGCTAGCGGTTGCTGAAGTTCGGCTTGCGCTTTTCGAGGAAGGCTTTCATGCCCTCCTTCTGGTCGGCGAGGCCGAAGGCGGAATGAAAGCTGCGCCGCTCGAACAGCAGGCCTTCGCTCAGCGAGGACTCGAAGGCGCGGTTGACGGCCTCCTTGATCATCATGACGACCGGCAAGGAATAGCCCGCGATCGTCTCGGCCGCGGCCATCGTCTCTTCCAACAACTTGTCCGCGGCGATCACGCGCGCCACGAGGCCGCAGCGCTCGGCTTCGGCCGCGTCCATGAAGCGGGCCGTCAGGCAAAGGTCCATCGCCTTGGCCTTGCCCGCGGCGCGCGGCAGGCGCTGCGTGCCGCCGGCGCCGGGAAGGATGCCGAGTTTGACTTCAGGCTGGCCGAACTTTGCCGTGTCGGCGGCATAGATCATGTCGCACATCATGGCGAGTTCGCAGCCGCCGCCCAACGCGAATCCCGCCACCGCCGCGATAGTGGGTTTGCGGCAGCGCGCCACGCTTTCCCAGTTTCGGGTGATGAAGTTGCCCAAATAGGCGTCCATGTGCGAGAAGTCTTTCATCGCGGCGATGTCGGCGCCGGCGGCAAACGCCTTCTCGGAGCCGGTAATGACGATGCAGCCGACGTTTTCGTCGGTCTCGAAGCTCGCCAGCGCGTGGCCGAGTTCATCGACAAGGGCATCGTTGAGCGCATTGAGCGCCTTTGGCCGGTCGAGCGTCACCAGCCCCACCTTGCCGCGTACTTCGGCGCGGATGTTCTCGTAAGTCATGCTGCTATTCCTCGCGAGGATGAGCGATCTCGGTTGCCGACTTGAGCGGAGCCGTGCCGCGCGGCGCCGCTGCCGGTGCGTTCGCGGCGGCTTCGCCATTGCGCGGCTGGATGACGACGTGCACGCGTCCCGGCTTCCCCTTGGCCGCCGCCGTGGTTCCGTTCGGGCCGCTCGTCACGATGTAGTTCTCGGTGTCGCCGTTGTACTTGATGTATTCCCCGCGCACTTCGTCGCGGCCGCTCTGCACGTAGGCGCGGTTGAACAACTGGGTGACGTCCGTCTTGGCGTCGTGCTCGAGGCGCTCGGCCTCGCCCTCGACGTATTCGTCCTTGCCTTCGCGCTTCTGCCGGAAGTGGGCAAGACCGCCCGCGCCGCCGTACGCGACACCGCGTTGATAGCCGTCGGCATCCTGCGTCACCACCAGCTTGTCGGTGCGGATCACCAGCGTGCCGCGTTGCAGTTGCACGTTTCCCTCGAGGATATGCACTTTCTGGGCGTCGTCGACGGTGATGCGGTCGGCCTCGAGGTTGACCGGCTTGTCCTTGTCGGCCTTTTCGGCGTGAGCGGCACCGGCCGCCATCGTGAAGGCAACGACGAGGGGGACGACGATCGCGAGTGAGCTACTTCTTTCCATTTGCGGCGCCCGCATTGGCTGATTTCTGGAAAATGGTTCCCGACGCGCGGCCATAGAGTATCGATATCTTGGTCTTGTCGTTGGTTTCCATGCCGGTTCCGTGCATCACCGACTGTCCCTGCTTGATGACCACCGGCGCATCGGTGTGCGCGAAGCTGTCGTCCGGTATGGCGTAGAGGACGGTGGTGTCGATCTCGGTCGGCGGATTGCCGTCCTGCCCCTCGCGGATCACCCGCACGTCGCCGTCGAGCTTCACATGCTTGCCGTCCTTGTCGAGCCAGGCGCGCTCAGACGATACGTGCATCGGCGGCGTCCGGAAGTAGGTCAGCTTTGGCTGGATCACCTCGGTGCTGTCATCGTCGGGGTAATGTAGCATCTTTTTTCCGACGAGGAAGTGCTGGAGCTTCCCGGCTTCGTCAAAGCGCCGCACGGTGAAGTTCTCGACGACATAGTCGGGATCGTGGCGCTGTTTGCCCTGGCTTGCCCCTTCCACTTCGGTGGCGCGTTTCAGCCAGAAGGTCCCTGCGGCGAGCAGGCCCATCACCATGATCGGGAAAAGGGCGGCGCCGCTGTGCCTCATGCTTGGTAGTGCGCGAAGGCGCCGTCGAGCTTGCCCTGCGCCTGCAGCAGGTATTCGCATACCTCGCGCACGGCGCCCCGGCCGGCGTCCGCCCGGGCCACGTAGTCGGCCCAGCGACGCGCCGTGACGTGGCCGTCGGGTACGGTGGCGGAAAAGGCGCAGGCGCGCATGACCGCAACGTCGACGACGTCGTCGCCCATGTAGCCGGCTTCGCCGAAATCCATGGCCAGCCCCGCCAGCAGTTCCTCCATGGCGCGCTTCTTGTCTTCCACGTTCTGCAGCACCAAGTCGATACCCAGGTTGGCGGCGCGGCGGGTAACGATCTCGGAATCGCGTCCGGTGATGATCGCGACCCGGATGCCTGCGCGCTGGAGCATCTTCAGTCCGAGCCCGTCGCGCGTGAAGAAGGCCTTCATCTCGTCGCCGCGCGGGCTGAAGTAGAGCCGGCCGTCTGTCATGACGCCGTCGATGTCGAAGCCCATCAGGCGGACCTTGGCGGCCTTCTCGATCGCCGTCATCAGACCACCTTGGCGCGGAACAGGTCGTGCATGTTGAGGGCGCCCACCATGGCGCCGCTCGCATCCACGACGAGCAATTGGGTGATGCGGTGCCGCTCCATCATCTCGACCGCCTCGACTGCCAGTCGTTGCGGCTCGATGGTGCGCGGCCCGCGCGTCATGACTTCCGCGACCGGGACGCTGC
Organism: Rhodocyclaceae bacterium; assembly: GCA_036391735.1. Lineage (GTDB taxonomy): Bacteria > Pseudomonadota > Gammaproteobacteria > Burkholderiales > Rhodocyclaceae > Nitricoxidireducens. The sequence goes on along the minus strand of DASVZI010000134.1, from coordinate 17,720 downwards.
GCAGGTCGCCCCGCTTTTCCATGGCGCGGCGCAGGTCGCCGTCGGTGAAGATGCCGGTCAGCGTGCCGGCGGCGTCGCGCACGGCGGTCATGCCAAGGCCGCCCTGGCTCACCGTCAGCAGCGCCTCGACCACCGGCATGCTCTCTTGGACGCAGGGCACCAGGTCGCCGCCCCGCATGACGTCGGCGACGCGCGTGAGCAGCTTGCGGCCGAGCGCGCCGCCCGGATGCGAGCGCGCGAAGTCTTCCGTACCGAAACCGCGGGCGTCGAGCAGTGCGACGGCCAACGCGTCGCCAAGGGCGAGCGCGGCGGTCGTGCTCGCAGTGGGGGCCAGGTTGAGCGGGCAGGCTTCTTCGCGGACGCGGGCGTCGAGATGGACGTCGGCTTCGCCGGCCAGCGACGATTGGGCATTGCCCGTGATGGCGATCAGCCGGCCGCCCTGGCGCTTTATGAGAGGAACGATCGTCAGCAGCTCGTCGTTCTCGCCGGAATTCGAGATGGCGATGACGACGTCCTCGTGCGTAATCATGCCGAGATCGCCGTGCACCGCCTCGGCGGCGTGGACGAAGTAGGCGGGCGTGCCCGTGCTGGCCATCGTGGCGGCGATCTTGCGCGCCACGTGGCCCGACTTGCCGATGCCGCTCACGATGACCCGCCCGTGGCTGGCGAGGATCAGGTCGACGGCGGCGCGGAACTCGGCGCCCAGGCGATCGGCCAGCGCCGTGACGGCTTCGGCCTCGATCGAAAGGACGCGCCTCGCCATGGCGAGGGCGCGTGAGGAATCTGGAGTCATGGAACTATCGTTTATGATTCCCGCCAATTATAACGTCTGGCCCCATGAACACCCTGCAACTGGTCCTGTTGCTGCTCGGCGCATCGGTCCTCGTCGTCGCCGCCTTCCGCGCCCTTGGGCTGCCCCCCATACTCGGCTACCTGCTGGTCGGGGCCATCACCGGGCCGCGCGCCCTGGGGCTGCTGCCCCAGGACGAAGGCGCGCGCCAGCTCGCCGAGTTCGGCGTGGTCTTCCTGATGTTCACCATCGGGCTGGAATTCTCGCTGCCGCGCCTGTTCGCGATGAAGCGCATCGTGTTCGGACTGGGCCTGGCGCAGATTGCCGCGACCATGGCGGTGACTACCGTGCTTGCCGCCGCTCTCGGACTTTCCTGGTTCGGCGGCATCGCGCTCGGCGGCCTGCTCGCCATGTCCTCTACGGCGATCCTCTCCAAGCTGCTGGCCGAGCGCCTTGAGCTCGACTCGCCCCACGGCCGGGAGGTCATGGGCGTGCTGCTGTTCCAGGACCTCGCCGTCGTGCCCCTGCTGATCGTCATTCCGGCGCTGTCGGAGTCGGTCAAGGAGCTTGCGCGCGAGCTGGCGGTCGCCGGCATCAAGGCCACCGTGGTGCTCGGCCTGGTGCTGTTCCTCGGCCAGCGGCTGATGGGCGCGTGGTTCTATGTCGTGGCGCGCCGCAAGTCGCCGGAACTCTTCATCCTCAACGTCCTGCTGGTGACGCTGGCCCTCGCCTGGGTCACCGAACTGGCCGGTCTGTCGCTCGCCCTGGGCGCCTTCATCGCCGGCATGCTCATCTCCGAGACCGACTACCGCTACCAGGTCGAGGAGGACATCAAGCCGTTCCGCGACGTGCTGCTGGGCCTATTCTTCATCTCCATCGGCATGATGCTGGACTTCCGTGCCATCCTCGCCATGTGGCCCGAGGTGCTCGGCATCCTGGCGGCCCTGCTGATCGGCAAGCTGGCGCTCGCCGGCCTCGCCTCCCGGGCATTCGGCGCCTCGCCCGGCACGGCTCTGCGCACCGGCCTGTGGCTGTGCGGCGGCGGCGAATTCGGCTTCGTGCTGCTCGCCGAAGCGTCGGGCGACGGAGTGCTCGGTCCCGGCATTGTGCAGCCGGTGCTCGCCGCCCTGGTCCTCTCGCTGGTGCTGGCGCCGCTGATCGTGCATTTCTCGGACCGCATCGTGTTGCGCCTGGTGGCTTCCGAATGGCTGCTGCGCTCGATGCAGCTCACCCAGATCGCGGCACGCACGGTGGCCGCCGAGAAGCACGCGATCCTCTGCGGCTACGGCCGCACCGGCCAGCATTTGGCGCGTTTCCTCGACGGCGAGGGAATCGCCTACGTGGCGCTCGACAATGATCCGGAGCGCGTGCGCGAGGCGGCCGCTGCCGGCGAGTCCGTCGTGTTCGGCGACTCCACCCGCACCGAAGTCCTGCTCGCAGCCGGTCTTGCGCGCGCCAGCGTGGTCGTCGTCACCTTCGCCGACATCGAGTCGGCGCTGCGTACGCTGGACCGCATCCGAAAGATCCGCCAGGACGTGCCCGTGGTGATGCGCTCGCGCGAGCAGGACGACGCCGAGCGGCTGTTCGCGGCCGGGGCGGCGGAGGTCGTGCCCGAGGCGCTCGAATCGAGCGTCATGCTTGCGACGCACGCGCTGGCCTTGCTCGGCGTGCCGATGCATCGCGTCATCAAGCGTTTGCGCGAGCTGCGCGAACGGCACTACGAGTTGCTGCGAGGATTCTTCCACGGCGCCAGCGATGCCGGCGACCATCTCCACGATGCGCAGCAGCCGCGGCTCAAGGCCGTGTCGCTCGGCCCCGGCGCCTACGCCATCGGCCGCAGCATCGGCGAACTGCAGCTTGAGAAGCTCGGCGCGCGCATTTCCGCGGTGCGGCGCCGCAGCCAGCGAGGCTTGGCCATGACGCCCGACCTGCGGCTCGAAGCGGATGACGTCGTCGTGGTGCTGGGAATGCGGGAGGCGCTGACCAAGTGTGAGGAGCGGTTGCTGCGGGGCGGTCAGAAGCCCATGCAAAGCGTATAGGGCAAGTCGTTGTCGACGGCGTCGACGCCGCCCGCTGCGCTTGTCGCCGTATCCGCCATCGCCTGGATCGAGCCCGTCGCGGTATCGCCGTCGTCGAGCGCGATGTCGATCTGCCGGGCGAACCTGCCCGGGATGCCACGCGAGCAAACGACCTGGGCCCCCCGGAGCGTACCGATCGGCGACGTGCTGCCGGCGGTGATGCCGAGCGGTCCGCCGATGGCGTTGCGCGGCAGGTAGTCGGGTGCGTTCACGTCGGTCGGGCCCGCGGCAAGGCCGGCCAGGCGCACATGCTGCCAGAAGCGGAACGACTCGTCGCCCCTGTTCGTGCTGTTCCACGCCCCTTCGACGACGCCGTTGCCCTGCACCTGGCCGCTGCCCGTCGCACGGCAACTCCTCTGGCAAAGGCGGGCGCCGAGATGGGCATCCACCGCGGCGTCGTCGCCCGGCACCGCCCTGAACTTGTCCTGGTAGGCGTAGAGATAGAGCGGCACGTTGCGGAAATCGCTGGTGAGGCTCTTCACGCGCGCATTGTCGATCAGGTCCTGCCCCTTCATCACGCCGCCGAGCATGAGCCCGACGATGATCAGCACGATGGCGATCTCGACCAGGGTGAAGCCGTCTTGCCTGCTTGCCATGCCGTTCTCCTTTGAACAATATAACTCGGCGTCCGGTTCAGGGAAGCGTCCCCGCGGACAGCATCCGGTGCATCAGGACGTGGGGCGAAACCCAGATCACGCGGTCGTCGATGGCGGCATCGCTGACGAAGATCGCGTCGCCATTGGCGTTCTCTGCCTCTGCGGGGACTGCCGCGGACAAATCCAGGCGGCGTCCCTGCGAAGTGTAGGCGCCATGGCCGTTCTTGCCGTGCGAGACGACGATGGCCGGGACGCCGCCGCTGACGAGGGCGCCGCCCGGGTCGGCGGCCTTGACGACGACGGTCGCCGGCGAGCACAGCGCGAATCCAGCCGATCGCGGCACCGGGCTCGGCGCGCAACCGGCGCCAAACGTCGCCTGCATGGGATCGCGACCGAATTTCGTATCCAATGCATAGGTGTAGCGTCTTCCCCAGGCATCGGTTTCGGGAAGGCCCAGGCTGACCCAGGGCAGCACGCCGACGACCGCGGAGCCTGTGCAGCGCCGACCGCCGGCACTGGCTTCGCTGCCGCCATTGCACGCGCACTGGCCGTCGACCCTGGCTTCGATGCCGGCGCCCGCCGTGCCGGTCGGCAGCGACGACGCAGCCGGGCAGGGCAGGCGTCCTTTTGCGATCGCGTAACCGAGCAAGGCTTCGCGGACGTCGGCGAGCGCGCGCTCAGTGTCGCGGCGGCCGCGCAGATCGTGCTGCGCGGCCAGGGGCATCAGCAGCGTACCGAGCAGGAGTCCGAGAACCGCAAGAACGACGGCCAGTTCGACCAGGGTGAACCCCCGCGGGGACTGCGCTACTCCACGCATAGCGCGAGGTCCGCGGCTCGTCCGGGCGCGCCGCTGTTGTCGAAGCTGGCAGCGTCGGTCAGGCAGGGACCGGGACTGCGGCCGGCGGCGATCGGGAGCGCCGCTTCGAAATAGTCGCCGAGGTCGCGGGAACCGGCCGGCCGGGGACGGCCATCCGCGGCGCGACCGGCGAACAGCAACACCGCGTGGTGGCGGCCGCCGCCGGTGTCGATGAAACACGCTGGCCCGGAGCAGCGAAGATATCGGAATTGATCGGCCCAGTCCGCGTAGAAGGCGTAGCCGGCGGACTGCCGGCCGAAGGGATTGACGGACGGCAGCCGATTCCCGGCCGCGGGGCGCCGGCCGGCGAGCTTGGCGCGCATGCTTTCGATCCCTTCGTCGATGTAGGCGGCGAAGTCCCGGCGCCCGACGACGAGATCCAAGATTTCCTTCGGCGTCATCCACGCCAGGCGATCGTTCGACACCCGAGCTCCGCTGGCGGCGGTGTCGCCGTTGAAGAAGAGGTCGCCCCGGTTCTCGACGTAGGCAGCCGCTTGGGCCGCGTCCGCGCCGCAAATGCCGCCCAGGGCGCTGCGCCGCTGCCCCGCGAGCGCCTCCCCTGGTGCTATGACGACGGCTGCCGCGCCTCCCCCGCCATCCTCGGGCGCCGCGAGGACGCTTCCCGCCGCATCGCGGATCATCAGCGGCGAGCGGGTGTCCCAATTCAGCGGCGATGTCCTGGGATTGCTCTTGAACGGCCCGGAGACGGCGTACCAGAGGCAATTCCCGCTGGCATCGCGCAAGTCCGGCAATCCCAGCGTCTTGACGGGAAGCAGGCCGATCGCGGTTTCGCCTGCTCGCCCGCATGGGGTCTGCTCCTGTCCGGAGCCTGTCAAGTCGGGACAGGGCAGGACCGCAAAGCTCTCGCCTGGATGGCGGTCGCGGTAGGCGGCTGCGTAGCCGAGCAGAGCGATGCGGGCAAGCTGCAGGTTCTCGGCCGCTCGCCGCGCCCGCTGCCGCCCGAGTCCTCCGGCGTCGAGCACGTCGGCGACGGCTGCGAGACTGGCGATAGCCAGCACCGCGACCATCACGACGAGAACGTAGCCGTGCGGCCGTGGCCGCCCATGGTGCTGCAGGCGGCGGCTAGCGCGCATGCGCAGGTCGGACGCTGCCGCGGGGGAGGAGGTCGTGCCGTTCGCCGGAAGCGAGGTCGGCGGCCTCGCCGACGTTCAGCGGGGAGCTTCCGGCCGGCGCCGCGGGCAGCAGGCGGCCATTCATCCATACCGCGGGCTCGCCGGAGCCGCGTCGCGCGAACCCGTCGAACCGGAGGACCGCTGCCGAGGGCTGGGCGTCGTCCTGATCGCGTCCCGCGTCGAGCAGGCGCCGTTGCTCGGGAGTGAAGAACAGGCGGCCGAGGCCCTGTGCGGCCGCCGAGGCTGCAGTGCCGCTGGCGAGGAGGGCGAGCAGGACATGCTGAGGCTTCATGAAGCGGCCTTTAGCGTGATCCAGTCGACGACGCATTCGGCGGACAACTGCCCCGGACCCGCCGCGGCGGCAGCGCGTTCGATGTGGCAGGACCGCGCGCGCACGATGGCCGCGCCGTTGCGGAGCCCGTCGAAGACGTCGAGCAGGCCTTGCTCGTGCAGCAGCCCGAGCTTCAGATGCATGGTGCTCGCAAGGATCGCATGGCCCCCGGTCGTCGATCCGAGCGCAGGCAAGGCCGCCGGCTGCTGGGGGCCGAGCTCGTACTCGAGCGTGAGGATTCGGCGGTGTTCGCGCAAGCCGTCGAGCTGCTGCAGCCACGCATGGCGGCGTTCGGCGCCGACCACGCCCCGCGCCACCAGCAGGCGATAGTGCGCATCGTCAGCCGATGCGCGGGCGATGGCGACGGGCGAATGATCCGGGCCGTGTTGGCTCTGGTCGTATCGAGCCGCCTCGATGTCGTATTCGCCGGACGCTTCGCGAGCGAACTGCAGCGCAGCGAAAGCAATCGCGCCGCCGGTTGCCGACAGCGCGGCGCAGCGCAGGATGGCGGCACGGAGCGCGCGCAGAACGGGAAGGAGTTTCATGGCTGCCGCGAAACCCTAAGCAAGAAGGCGTTCGTGCCCCGCGAGTCGTCGTCGCTTCTGACCGCTCGTGAAGAATCGATCATCCAAGGCGCTTCGATGACTGCGGCCTCCGTACGCGGCAATGCCGCCAGTCGCCCCTGCAGGCGCTCGACGATCTGCCGTGTGTCGCGCGGACTTCCTCGCGCTACTGCCCGCACGTCGAGTACGGCGTGGGCGGTACGACCCATGTCGTCGTCGGCCATGCGCCAGTCGAGAGACTCGAGTTCGAGTGCCGGCGCCTCGTCCAGCGCATGGCTCAGCGCAAGCAGCAGGGGCTCGGGGCCGGGCGCCATTCGTTCCAAGGCTTCCGCAGCGGCGGCAAGCTCGCGCAACTTCGCCGCGGGCAGCGCAAGCGACGCCGAATCCGCGCCGGGTGATTCGGATTCGGCGGGCAGGTTGCGCCGGCGCAGCTCGGCAGTCGCCTCGCGCGACTGCAAGCCCCATGAGAGCTGGATTGCGCCAAAGAGCAAGGACAGGACAAGCACCGTGCCGCCGGCAAGGTCCAGCAGGCCACGAGCCCGATGCAAGCGCCATTCGCGGCACGCGCCGGCCCGCGCGAACTGTTCCGGCGGCGCACGGCGCGCGAGCAGGTATGCAAACAGCGGGTCGGCGCAGGAATCGGCCAGGGGAGTCTTGAGACCCCGGGCCGCAGCCAGGGCTGGAAGGTCGCCGAATTCGAACTGCAGTTCGGCGCCGCTCCGGCAGTTACGGCGGAATGCGTCGATGTGCGAGGGATGAACGAGTACGAGGGTGCGCAAGGGCATGTCGCGGCTAGCCAGTCGTTTGCCGCAAAGATAGCGATGCAGTTCCGCGGCTTCCGCTGCCGCCGCTGCGGCGATCTCGTCCATGCCGCGCCCGGCGCCCGGCGTGAGACGCGAGAAGCGCAGCCCGTCAGGTGCGACCAGGGTCTGGCGCAGGCCGGCACTGCCCATGGTCGCGAGCAGGCAAGGACGCGGCATGTGTTGGGCGGCCAGTTCGGCGATCGCCTGCGGCACCGAATAGACGCCGCGCAGCAGCGTACCCGCACGGTTCATCTCGCGCAGCCAGGGCTCGATGAACTGGGGCCGGCTGATCGTCGCGAACAGGAAGCGATCGTCGCGGCGACCGTCGCTGTCGCGTCCTGCGGGAATGGCAGCGCACAACGGGCTGCCGCGCGAGTGGCCTTCTCGCCGCCGCGCGAGGAGGCGCAGGCGGCCGCGTCCGAGCACGTGCGGCAGCCGGTCGAGCGAAAACTCCTCGTCGGCGACATCGACCAGCAGGGCGAAGCTTTCGCCGCTGCGGCTTTCCAGGTAGGCGCAGAAGCCCGTGCGCTCCGGGCCGAAGCGAGCCTCCGGTGTCGCTTGGCCGCGGCTGCAACGATAGGCAACGACCCCGCCGGCGTTCAGCAGAAGGATCCGGGCTTTGCCCATGTCACGAATCCATCCTGGCGATGGCATCGTAGATGGGGCCCAGTACCGACAGCATGACCCAGCCCACCACTGCGCCGACGACGACGATGACGAGAGGTTCGATGACCGCCTCCAAGCGCTCGGCCGACTCGCGCACGTCGCGATTGAAGAAGTAGCCGACGTTGTCGAGCGCGCGGTCGAGGCTGCCCGTGTTCTCGCCGATGCGCAGCATGCGGACCACCAGCGGCGGAAACAGCCCGGCCCCCTCGAACGCCGCCGCAATTCCGGCTCCCGTCGTGATGGCCGCGCCTGCGCGGCGCAGGGCGCGGGCCACCGCGGCGTTGCCCACGACCGGCTCCGTGGCCCGCAGGGCGTCGAGTACGGGGATGCCTGCTCGATAGAGCATGGCGAGGACCGTGGCGAAGCGCGCCATGATGATCTTGCGGAAGACGCCTCCCAGCAGCGGCAGCCGCAGCTTGGCGGAATGCCAGAGCAGGGCTGCGCGGCGGCTGCGTCGCACGGCGACGACCGAGGCAAGCGCCAGGCCGAACGGCATGCCGAGCAGCAGCGGCCAATGGCCCGCCACGAGGTTGGACACGCCGATGAGCAGTTCCGTGTGCCACGGCAGCTCGCGGTCCATGCCCTTCATGAAGGAGGTCAGCTTGGGTACGAGGTCGATCATGACGAACAGCAATAGGGCGAGCGTCACGGCCAGGAGGATGGCGGGATACAGCGCCAGCCGCCGAATCTGTGCGGCAAGCTCGTCCTGCCATTTGAGGGATTCCACCAACTGGGCGAGCACCGCAGGCAGCGTGCCGCTCTCTTCGCCCGCGCGCACCAGGCTGACGGCGATGCCGTCGAAGACCCGACGATGATTCGCCATGGCCTCGGACAGCCGCTTGCCGCCCTCGACGCTTTCGACCATGGCCGCCAGCACGGGCCTGAAGCGCTCACTGGCGCCGCCGTCGCGCAGGTCCTTCAAGCCTTCGACGATCGGGATGCCGGCTTCGGCGATCTGCTGGAGATGGAAGCAGAAATTGATAAGGGCCCGTCGCGGAATGCGGCCGAGGCGCAGGCGTCGGCGCTCGGGGCTGCCGTCGATGAGATCGAGCCCGAGCCGTTGCAGGCGTGCTTCCAGATCAGCCAGGTTGGCGGCGTAAAGCCGATCGGCGACAAGGGCGCCGCCTTGCGTCATGGCGCGATAGCGGAACATTGCCATCAGGAATTTCCGGCCAGGTTGACCACCCGGGCAACCTCGGCGAGCGAGGTTTGTCCTTCGATCACGCGTCGCCGGCCTTCGTCGGCCAGGGTGCGGAAACCCTTCGCCTGCGCGGCTTGGCGGATTTCGCGGGCCGTCGCGCGGCGCGCCATCAGTTCGTCGATGTCTTCGTCGCAGCGCAGCACTTCCATGATCGCAGCGCGGCTCCGGTAGCCTTGGTGGGCGCACTTCGGACAGCCTGCCGCCCGGTGAATCAGCGGCGGCGCCGATGCGTCGCAGCCGAGCAGCCGGCATTCGTCGGGTGCCGCCCGATAGGCTTCGCGGCACTCCTGGCACAGCAGCCGGACCAGGCGTTGGGCGACGATGCCCACGACGTTGCCCGCCATGATGTCGGATCGAACGCCGATGTCGAGCAGCCTGGGAATGGCGCCGATCGCGGAATTGCAGTGGAGTGTCGATAGCACCTGGTGCCCTGTCATGGCGGCGCGGAAGGCCATCGCCGCGGTGTCGGCGTCGCGGATCTCGCCGACGAGAATGACGTCGGGGTCCTGGCGCATCATCGCGCGGATGCCATCGGCGAAGCCGAGTTTCACGCCGTCGGTGACCGAGGTCTGCCGGATCATCGCCAGCGGGTATTCGACCGGATCCTCGAGAGTCATGATGTTGAGACGCTCGCTGCTCAGGTGATTCAGCAGCGAGTAGAGCGTGGTCGTCTTGCCGCTGCCCGTCGGTCCGGTGACGAGCAGGATGCCTTCCGGGAGCGCCGTCATGCGCTTGAGTTCCTCGAGTTGCGCTTCGCCGAGGCCGAGGTGGGCCAGCGGCACGATGCCCTTGTGGCGGTCGAGGACGCGCAGCACAAGATTTTCGCCGTGCAGCGTCGGCTGGGCGGCCACGCGGAAATCGACCGCGCGGCCGCTCACGGTCAGCGAAATGCGGCCATCCTGCGGCGCACGCGTTTCGGCGATGTTCATCCCGCTCATCACCTTCAGCCTTACGGCCATGGGCGACCAGCATGATTTGTGCAGCGTGCGCACCTGCCGCAGCATGCCGTCGATGCGGTACCGGATGCGCAGGAAACCCATTTCGGGCTCGAAGTGGATGTCCGAGGCCTCGCGCTTGACGGCGTCGGCCAGCAGGGCATCCACCAGCCGCACCACGGGCTGACGATACGAACCGTCGGTGCTGCCCTGAAGGTAGGCGGCACCTTCGCCCGTTTCGATTTCCTGCAGGATGCCGTCGATCGACAACTCGTGTCCGTAGTGGCGGTCGATGCTGCGCGCAATGTCGGCCTCCCCCGCGAGCAGCGGCACGATCGAGCTATTTGCGGGTAGTGCGGCGCGCAGGTCGTCCAGTGCGACGATATCGGTGGGATCGGCGATGGCAACGGTCAGCCGGCCGTCCAGCGCATCATAGGCGAGCGGCAGCAAGCGGCGGCGCTCGGCCAGGGCGCGGGGAACCAGGCGCACGGCAGCGGCATCTACGCAGACTTGGCCGAGGTCGACCGACTGGCGGCCGAGCGACTCGCCGAGAGCGTCGCGCAGGATGGCTTCTGAAATGAAGCCGAGGGCGACCAGCAGGCGTCCCAGCAACTGATAGGACCGCGATTGCTCCAGAAGCGCGACACGCAACTGGTCTTCGCTGACGACGCCCTGCGCCAGCAGAACTTCGCCGAGCAAACGGCTCGCGCGGGCGGCGTGCGGTTCGCTCATGTCAGCGCTGCAGCTCCTTCAGTCGCGCTGCCGCCAGCGCCGGATCGAATGCGGCCGGGCGGCGCCCGGCTGCGGCGATGGCCTTGCCGTAATAACTCAGCGCCAGCGTGTGTTCGCGCAGGTGATCCAGGCTGATCGCAAGGTTGAACAGATAGTCGGGATTGCCGGGGTCGCCGGCATGAGCGCTGAAGAACGCTCGCTGGGCATCGTTCCAGCGCTTCATGGCGGCGTACGCGTTGCCCAGCGCGAACTGGAGGCACGGCTGGTCAGGCTGCCCTGCAATGAGGGACTTCAGGCGGCTTTCGGCAGCGAGCGGGTTCGCCTCCCCCTGCAGCCCGGCAAGCCCGGCCTGCGCGACGGCATCGTTGGGATCGGCGGCCACCGCGCGGCGATAGGCGTCTTCGGCCCGGTCGCGGTCGTTGAGGCGCAGGGCGACCGCAGCGGTCCCGTGCAAGGCATCGCGATTGGCGGGTTCTGCCTTGAGTACCCGCGCATAGGCAGCGTCCGCGCCGGCGAGGTCGCCCGCATTCCAGGACGAATAGGCATGCGCCAGCGCAGGATTGATCTGGATTCGCGAGCGGGTAACGCGGAGGGCCGGCTCCTCCGCTGCGGCGAGGGTCGCAAGGAGCACCGCTGCGATTCCGCAGGCGCGCGTGCTCACGGCTTTGGCCGCCCGTCGCTTGACGCAAGGGCTTCGCGCAGCGGCTCGTGGAAAGCTCCACGAAAGCGAGCGTAATCTCCGGCGGTGCTGGCATCCTTCACTACCATCGGGCGCAGGAAGATGATGAGTTCGGTCTTGCTGCGCGTTTCGTCGCGACTCTTGAACAGGCCACCGAGCAGGGGCAGCGATGCCAGTCCCGGCACCGTATCCTGTGTCTCGTCGGCGCCGTCTTCCATGAGGCCGCCCATTACGACGATGTTCCCGCTATCGACGCGGATCATCGACTCCATCTCGCGCGTGCGGATCACGGGGATGCGATTGCGGATGCTCAGGCGCTGCAGATCCGGATTCGGGTCCTCGATCGTCGCGTATTGACGCGAGATGCTCGGGCGCAGATTGAGCAGGACGCTGTCGTTGGCGGCTACCTGGGGCGTTACGTTCATGACGAGTCCGACCGGAACGGAGTACAAGTTGGTGGTGTAGGTGGTGGTGGTCGTCGTCTGGTTGGAGATGGTGTCCGCCTTGATGGTGAAGTAGACGAGGTTGTCGACGACCTTCAGCACAGCCGTCTGGTTGTTGATGACCGACAGCTTGGGGCTCGAGATGACCTTCACCTTGCCGAAGGTCTCGAGCAGCGAAAGAGTCGCGGAAATACCGAGCCCCGGGGCGACGTAGTTGAGGAGGAAGGCATTGCCGGCGGCGGCGAAGGGATCCGGCGGCCGGCCGTTCGTGTCCAGCCCCGTCGGCCGCTCGGCGACGGAGAAGCCGGCGCTGCGGTTGCCCGGCCTCAGGCTGCGCAGGCTCTGCCAGTTGATGCCTTGCTGGTAGCGGTCGCTGAGAGTCACCTCGGCGATGGTCGCCTCGATGATGACCTGTCGGCGCGCGCTCGCAGCAATGTGATCGAGGAACTCCTGGACCTTCTCATGCTGGCGGGAGGTCGCCCGCACGCTGACGATGCCCGCCTCGGGGTTCACGATCACCGAGGCCGCCTCTCGGAAGGTGGTGCGGCGGACGATGGTGGTCCCGGATTCCTGGAGGGTGGCGGGCTTCGGGCTGCCGGCGAGGCCGTTGCGCGGCGCACCGCTGTTTCGGCTCTTCGGCGCTGCCTGCACGGCCCCGGTGCCCGTGGTCGTCTGCTGGTCCTGGTGCTCCACCACCGTCTCGTTCGAACCTTCGGGAAGAATCTTGTCCGTTTCGCGCAGCAGGTCCTTGAGGTTCCTGTCGAGCGTCTCCCAGAAATGATGCTGGGCCTTGTTTTCGATGCGCGTCAGCGAGTTGTTGCCCCCGCTGCCGGCGTTCACCATCGCTGCCGTCTCGACACCGCCGCTCCCCGTCGTCGCGATCTGGGTGGTGACCGCGACCGCGCCGCTGGTGTCGCGCGACATGTTCACATAGTCGACCTGATAAGTCCTCAGGAAAGGCGTATCGGGCATCACGGCGAGATTGGCGCCGTCGAGCTCCCAGCGCATGTCGACCTGTCTCGCGATACGGGTCAGCAACTGCGGCAGCGTCTGGTCGACCGCGTTCAGCGTGACCACGCCGTTGATGCCCGGATGGACATCAACGTTGAGCCGGGCATCCCGGGCGAGCACGAACAGCAGTTCCTGGGCTTTCACGTTGTTCACGACCACGCTGTAGGTTTCCACGGGGGCCGCGGCCCGCGGCGGCTGCAGAGCGAAGCTATTCTTGACCGGAGGCGGAATCGAGGCTGCCACTTGGGCTTCCTCGTCCGGCCGCAGGTGGCCGGTGTCCGCCGGCGGGAACTGCGGGCCGGCGCACGCGGCGACGCTCGCGAGCAGAACGGCAGCCAGGGGATGGGGTCCTTTCACGAGCGGGTCCGGAATATTGATATGTCATGACGCTACCATACGAAAACTGACGTGGCAACACATTGAATTGGCGCTATTTCATTCGTATGAGAATATGTTCGTCATATTGGAAAGCGGCATTTGTGCCCTTTGCCGACCGGGGCGCAATTGGCGGCCTGCGGTTTCCGTTAGAATCGAACGACCGACAACCGAAGGAATTCCCCAATGGCGCGTACCGTCAATTGCATCAAGCTCGGCCGCGAGGCCGAGGGCCTCGATTTCCCGCCCATGCCCGGGGCGCTGGGCAAGCGCATTTTCGAGAACGTCTCCAAGGAGGCGTGGCAGCAATGGATCCGGCTGCAGACGATGATCATCAACGAGAATCGCCTGAACCTGGCCGATCCGCAGCATCGCAAGTACCTGGCCGAGCAGGTCGAGAAGCACTTCTTCGGCGAGGGCGCCGAGCAGGTGCAGGGCTACACGCCGCCGCGCGGCTGAGCCTTCCGGCAGAAACGAAAAGGGCCGCGCGAGCGGCCCTTTGTTTTGGCGGACGCCGGATCAGCGTCGGCTGGTCTTGACGCCCTCCGGCGTGCCGAGCAGCAGCACGTCGGCGCCGCGCTGCGCGAACAGGCCGTTGGTGACGACGCCGACGATCTGGTTGAGCGTGGCTTCCAGGCCCTTGGGGTCGGCGATCGAAAGGCCGTGCACGTCGAGGATGACGTTGCCGTTGTCGGTGGTGAAGCCTTCGCGCAACTCGGGCTTGCCGCCGAGCTTCTCGATCTCGCGCGCGACGTAGGCGCGCGCCATCGGGATCACCTCGACCGGCAGCGGGAACCTGCCCATTACCGGCACCAGCTTGCTCGCGTCGCAGATGCAGACGAAGGTGCGCGCCACAGCCGCGACGATCTTCTCGCGCGTCAGTGCGCCGCCGCCGCCCTTGATCATCGCGAAGCCGCCGTCGATCTCGTCGGCGCCGTCGACGTAGATTGCCATTTCCGTCACGTCGTTGAGATCCAGCACGCGGATGCCGTGGCCTTCGAGGCGCTTGCGGGTGGCTTCGGAACTGGCGACCGCGCCGCCGAGCCGATCCTTGATGCCGGCGAGCTCGTCGATGAAGAAGTTTGCCGTCGAGCCGGTGCCGACGCCCAGGATGGCGCCTTCCGGGAGGTTCTGGGCCACGTAGTCGCGCGCGGCGCGGGCAACGGCTTGCTTGAGTTCGTCCTGGGTCATGCTGATGCGTCCCTGCATTTGCGAAGGCCTGGATTCTACCGGGCGCCGCCGTTGCGAGGCGCCGTGCGAGGACGTTAGACTTCCCGCAACGCCGGTAGGGGCATGTCGGGGAGAACGGGATGTGGACGCTGCAGTTCCTGCTTTACAGCTACGTGGTGTGGGTGCTGTTCCTGGCCGTCATGGCGCTTTACGCCGCGTGGCCGCGCCTGCCGAAGGTGACCCGCGTGCTGGCCGTCCCGGCGGTGGCCGTCGCGGTGATCCTGGACGTCGGACTCAACATCGTCGCGACCATCCCCTTCCTCGACCTGCCCCACGAGTGGACCTTCTCGCAGCGCATGGGGCGCTACAAGCACGAACAGAGCTGGCGCACGCCCATAGCCTGCTGGATCTGCGCCAACCTGCTCGATCCCTTCCAGGTCGGCGGCCACTGCCGCTGACCGCCGCCTGAACCGGGTTACCTGCGCCGAGGCGGCGGCAGGTCGGTACAGCTGCCTTCCGCCACCTCGCCGGTGAGGCCGATGGTCTCGCCGAGCGTCGGGTGCGGGTGGATGGTCTTGCCGATGTCGACGGCGTCGCAGCCCATCTCGATCGCCAGCGCGACTTCGCCGATCATGTCGCCGGCGTTGGGGCCGACGATGCTGCCGCCGACGACGCGATGCGTCTCCTCGTCGAACACCAGCTTGGTGAAGCCGAACTCGGCGCCGTTGGCGATGGCACGGCCCGAGGCCGCCCAGGGGAACTTGGCGACGTTCACCTTGCGGCCCTTGGCCTTCGCCTCGTCCTCGCCCAAGCCCACCCAGGCGACCTCGGGGTTGGTGTAGGCGACGCCGGGGATCACCTGCGCGTCGAAATGGCTCTTCTCGCCCGTCGCCGCCTCGGCCGCGACATGCGCTTCGTGCACGGCCTTGTGCGCCAGCATCGGATTGCCGACGATGTCGCCGATGGCGAAGATGTGTGCGACGTTGGTTCGCATCTGGCTGTCGACCGCGATGAAGCCGCGCTCGTCGACCGCCACGCCCGCCTTGTCGGCGTCGATCTTGCGGCCGTTGGGACTGCGGCCGGCCGATTGCAGGATCATGTCGTAGCGCTGCGGCTCGGCCGGCGCATTCTCGCCCTCGAACTTCGCCCACAGGCCATCGGCCTTCGCCTCGACCGCGGTCACCCGGGTCTTCAGCATGATCTTGTCGAAGCGCTGCGCGTTCTGCTTCTCCCAGACCTTGACGAGATCGCGGTCCGGTCCCTGCATCAGCCGGTCGAGCATTTCGACCACGTCGATGCGGGCGCCCAGCGTCGAATAGACGCTCGCCATTTCCAGGCCGATGATGCCGCCGCCGATGACCAGCAGCCTCGAAGGCCGGCCGCGCAGTTCCAGCGCGCCGGTGGAATCCACGATGCGCGGATCGTCGGGCAGGAAGGGCAGGCGCACCGCGGCGGAGCCGGCGGCGATGATGCACTTCTCGAAGCGGATCACCTTCTTGGCGCCGGTCTTGTCCTGGCCGCCGCCGGTGGTCTCCTCGACTTCCAGGTGGTTCGCGTCGAGGAAGTGGCCATAACCGCGCACCACGTCCACCTTGCGCGCCTTCGCCATGCCCGACAGGCCGCCGGTCAGCTTGCCGACGACACGCTCCTTGTGGGCGCGCAGCTTGTCGAGGTCGACCTGCGGCGGCGCGAACGCGATGCCGAGGTCCGCCATGTGGGCGGTTTCGTCCATCACCGCGGCGACGTGCAGCAGCGCCTTCGACGGAATGCAGCCGACGTTGAGGCAGACGCCGCCGAGAGTCGCGTAGCGCTCGACCAGCACGGTCTTCATGCCGAGGTCGGCGCTGCGGAAGGCGGCCGAGTAGCCGCCGGGGCCGGCGCCGAGCACCAGCATCTGCGTCTCGATGTCGGCCTTGCCGCTGAAGCTGCCGGCCGGCATGGCCTGGGCGGGGCGTGCCGCCGGGGTCGGCGCGGACAGCGGCGCCGTGGCGGGCTGCGGCTTGGGCTCCGGCGCGGCGGAGGCGGCCGCGGCACCCTGCGCTTCGAGCAGCACGATCACCGTGCCTTCGGACACCTTGTCGCCGAGCTTGACCTTTACTTCCTTGACCGTGCCGGCCGACGGCGCCGGCACGTCCATGGTCGCCTTGTCGGACTCCAGCGTGACCAGCGGATCCTCGGCGCTGACCGTGTCGCCCGGCTTGACGTGGACCTCGATGACGGGGATGTCCTTGAAGTCGCCGATGTCCGGCACTTTCACTTCCACGGGGGAGCTCATAGTTCGGTCCTCCGGAAGTCCGCCAGCAAGCCGGCGAGGTAGGCGTTGAAGCGTGTCGCCAGCGCACCGTCGACGACGCGGTGGTCGGCCGACAGCGACAGCGGCACGATCAGGCGCGGCACGAAGGCCTTGCCGTCCCACACCGGCTTCATGGCCGAGCGCGAGACGCCGAGGATGGCGACCTCGGGCGCGTTGACGATCGGCGAGAAATCCGTGCCGCCGAGGCCGCCGACGCTCGAGATGGTGAAGCTGGCACCCTGCATCTCGGCCGGGCCGAGCTTGCCTTCGCGCGCCTTCTTCGACAGCTCGGCGGTTTCCTTCGCGATCTCGAGCACGCCCTTCTGGTCGGCGTTCTTCAGCACGGGAACGACCAGGCCGTTGGGCGTGTCGGCGGCGAAGCCGATGTGCCAGTAGCGCTTGAGCACCAACTCATCGCCGTCCAACGAGCTGTTGAGCTCGGGGAACTTCTTGACGGCAGCGACGACGGCCTTGATGATGAAGGCCAGCATGGTGATCTTGACGCCGGCTTTCTCGTTCTCCTTGTTGAGCCGGACGCGGAAGTCCTCGAGCTCCGTGATGTCGGCATCCTCGTGATAGGTGACCGCGGGGATCATCACCCAGTTGCGCGCGAGGTTGGGACCGGAGAGCTTCTTGATGCGCGACAGCGGCTGGCGTTCGATGGCGCCGAACTTGGCGAAATCGACCTGCGGCCAGGGCAGCAGGTTGAGAGCGCCGCCGAGCGGCGCGCCGGCCGCGGGGGCGGCAGCCGCGCCCGACAGCGCGCCTTTCACGTAGGCCTGCACGTCCGCCTGCGTGATGCGGTTCTTCGGCCCCGTGCCTTTCACCTTGGCGACGTCAACGCCGAGTTCCCGCGCGAAGCGGCGAACGGACGGGCTGGCATGCGACTTCCTGCCGTCGCTCGCCTCGATGCGTTCGGCCGGCGACGGCATGTGGATGTCGGGCGGCGCCGTGGTGGGCTCGGCCTCGGTGGGGCGGAAATCCTCCTGCAAGCGAGGGGCCGCCTGCGGCGCGGCGGCTACGGCCGCGCGCGCGGCGTCGGGCGCCGGCGTCGCGGCGGGCGGG
>DASVZI010000133.1:0-9400 GCA_036391735.1 Rhodocyclaceae bacterium | reverse complement strand
CCCCCTGATCCTCACGCTAGACCAACACGGCATTCCCAATCGCTGGGTGAGCTGGCAGCACGCCTGCTTCTACTATGCCAAGGATCTCGTCGCCTGGACCATCGGCGAGAACAGCTTCCTGATCCACGGCGGCGTCAACCGGGTGACCGGCGAGCGTTCCGCCATCGAGACCAACAGCATCATCGCGATCAAAGGCAAGGCGCTGGCCGGCCGCACGCTGCACCAGGTTCCCCCGCTCTCGAACCGCGAGCTGTTCCACCGCGACCGCCATGTCTGCGGCTATTGCGGGACGCTGTTGCCGGGCTCCCGCCTGACGCGCGACCATATCGTCCCGGTATCGCAGGGCGGCCGCGACGGCTGGATGAATGTGGTCACCGCCTGCCGCCCCTGCAACCAGACCAAGAGCGGCCGCACGCCCGAGCAGGCCGGCATGCAGTTGCTCTACGCACCCTACGTGCCGAACAAGGCCGAGTACCTGATCCTCTGCAACCGCCATATACTGGCCGACCAAATGGACTTCCTGGCTCGCCACGTGCCTTCGCAAAGCCGCGTCAAGCTCGCGGCCTGAACTTCGCTTCTTGATCCCCGCCAAGCCGCTCACCTCCTATCGCCCCCATTGGGCGAAACGCTTCGGCGTCGCGCCGTTCCTGCCGATGTCGCGCGCCGAAATGGACGCGCTCGGCTGGGATTCGTGCGACATCGTGCTCGTCACCGGCGACGCCTACATCGACCACCCGAGCTTCGGCATGGCCCTGGTCGGCCGCCTGCTCGAAGCGCAGGGCTTCCGCGTCGGCATCATCGCCCAGCCCGACTGGCGCTCCGCCGCGGACTTCCGTCGCCTCGGCAAGCCCAACCTGTTCTTCGGCATCACCGCGGGGAACATGGACTCGATGGTCAACCGCTACACCTCGGAGCGCAAGATCCGCTCGGACGACGCCTACACGCCGGGCGGCCTGCCGGACAAGCGGCCCGACCGCGCGGTCGTGGTCTATTCGCAACGGGCGCGCGAAGCCTTCGGCGACGTGCCGGTGGTGATCGGCGGCATCGAGGCGAGCCTGCGGCGCATCGCCCACTATGACTACTGGTCGGACAAGGTGCGCCGTTCCGTGCTGCCGGACAGCAAGGCGGACCTGCTGCTTTACGGCAATGCCGAGCGCGCCTTGGTCGAACTCGCCCATCGGCTTGCCAAGGGCGAGCCGATCGCCGGGATACGCGACCTGCGCGGCGCGGGGTTCATGGTCCCGCGCGGCTGGACGCCGGGCGACGAATGGCAGGACGCCGCTGGGACCGGCGGCGGCGACCGCGCGCAGGCCTATGTGCGGCTGCCCGCCTACGAGGAGGTGGCGGGCAGCCCGACGCGCTACGCACAGGCCTCGCGCGCCTTCCATCTCGAATCCAACCCCGGCAATGCGCGCGCCATCGTGCAGGCGCACGGCGATCGCGACGTCTGGCTCAACCCGCCGCCATTCCCGCTCTCCACCGCGGAAATGGATCATGTCTATGGCCTCCCCTACGCACGGGCGCCGCATCCGGCCTACGGCGAAGCGCGCATCCCGGCCTGGGAGATGATCCGCAACTCGGTCAATATCATGCGCGGCTGCTTCGGCGGCTGCACGTTCTGCTCGATCACCGAGCACGAGGGCCGCATCATCCAGAGCCGCTCCGAAGCGTCGATCCTGCGCGAGATCGAGGAGATCCGCGACAGAACGACGGGCTTCACCGGCGTCATCTCGGACCTCGGCGGGCCGACCGCCAACATGTACCGCATGGCGTGCCGCGACAAGACTATCGAGGCGAGCTGCCGGCGGCTTTCCTGCGTATACCCGGAAATCTGCCCGCGACTGGGCACCGACCACGCGCCGCTGATCGCGCTGTATCGCAAGGCACGCGCGCTGCCGGGCATCAAGAAGGTGCTGATCGGCTCCGGGCTGCGCTACGACCTTGCCGTGCGCTCGCCGGAATACGTCAGGGAACTGGTCAGCCACCATGTCGGCGGCTACCTGAAGATCGCGCCCGAGCACACCGAGACGGGCCCCCTGTCGAAAATGATGAAGCCGGGCATGGCCGCGTACGATCGATTCAAGCAGATGTTCGATGCCGCTTCGCGGGCCGCCGGCAAGGAGCAGTACCTTATCCCCTACTTCATCGCCGCACACCCGGGCACGACCGACGAAGACATGCTCGAGCTCGCCCTCTGGTTGAAGCGCAATGCTTTCCGTCTCGACCAGGTGCAGACTTTCCTGCCGACGCCGCTGGCGCTGGCGACCACGATGTACCACACGGAGAAGAACCCGCTGCGCCGTCTCGAGGGCGAGGGCGAGGCCGTCGCCGTGGTGCGCGGTGCCCGGCAGCGCAAGCTGCACAAGGCCTTCCTGCGCTACCACGATCCGGAGAACTGGCCGCTGTTGCGCGATGCGCTGCGGCAAATGGGGCGCGCCGACTTGATCGGCAACGGCAAGAAGCACCTCGTGCCGGCCTGGCAGCCGGAAACGCGGGGCAAGGCGGTCAGACCGGCACCGAGAGGCCCCGCCAAACGGCGCTGACGCAGGCGGATTCGCGCCGGAACTCGAATCGAAGGCGCGTGCTCTAACTTTGGCAGCCCGCTGTCCTGGATTTACCTCCTGGCTGGCTGCTGGCAACGAGGCCCACCAGCGCCCTCCGTACGCTGGTGGGTCTTCTGTCGTTGACGCCCTCGGAAACGACAAGCCCCGCCGAAGCGGGGCTTGTCGGGGCGGTCTTCCGGCAACCGATCAGGCTTGGTCTTGCCTGCGCCGCCGGACCATGCCGAGGACGCCGAGGCCCGCCATCATCATCGCGAAGGTTTCGGGTTCGGGAACAGGCGCGGCCACGCGCGGCTGGTAGGTCAGACGGACATTGTCGAGGTAGTTGAAACCCAGGAGGTTCTGCGTACCGAATTTCAGGATGGACTGGGTGGAGTCGGCAACGACATTGGCGCCATAAGACATCCAGCCGTCCGTCACGCCGGTCGTTGCAACCTCGGAGCCGTTCCAGTAGGCAACCATCGATCCGAAGCTCACCGCGGCGTCGAACGAGAGACGGTAATTGCCGCCAAGGACGGTTCCGATCGACTGGCTGATGGAATCCTCGCTCAGGAAGGCCCCGTCCTGCCAAAAGCCGGGAAAGGACGAGAAGTCCAGATCGCCATTCAAGACCCAGCCGGCGCTTCCAGCCGAGAAGTCCCCGTTGGTCACGAGATTCTGCGCATTCGCAGAAAACGCCGTGGCCAACGCGCATGCTGCCATCAGGAGTCTCAGTTTCATGGAAACGTCCCCTCGTAATCGTAGGACCGAAGCGGCAAGTGACGAACCCAGCCGACTCCGGAGCGGTAGCCGCGGAGCATATATGCTCGTCATGGGCGGGCTCAATAGTCCGTTTGGACAAGCGGGTCCGGGGATTGGCGGCCCAAAAGAAAAGGCCCCGCCTGGAGGCGGGGCCTATCTTGATCTGGCGGAGAGGGTGGGATTCGAACCCACGGTAGGCTTACACCTACGCCTGATTTCGAGTCAGGTACATTCGACCACTCTGCCACCTCTCCGGGAGGGCGGATTCTACATGGAAGCGCAGGCAGTTGCCAGCCGTGGCAGAATGTCGGACCCCGGCCGCGGAGAAACCGCTTCATGCGTTGGGTTATTTGGCTGTCTTTCGGCTTCGCCTTGCTGTCTGCGGCCTGCACCAGGCTCGATCCGCCGCAGACGAGCGGCGAGTTGATCGTGGCGGTTCGCGGCGACCCGGTCTTCTACCAGCCGGCGGCGGGAGACGAGCCGGCCAGCGGTTTCGAGCACGATCTGCTGCAGGCATTCGCCGACGAGCTCAAGCTCAAGCTCAAGTTGATTCCGGTGCGCGGCACCCGCGAGATGCGCGTCCTGCTGCGCGAGGGCAAGGTGCATGCGGCGGCGGCCTTGCCGGTGGAACCGGGCAGCGAATTCGCCTTCACTCAGCCGCTGCACGTCGCCCGCGAATTGATCGTCGAGCAGGTCGACGCCATCGGCGGCCCCGAGGGACCCGAGGATCTTGCCGGGCGCACGGTGATCGTCGCGCCCGACTCCCCCCTCGATGGCGTGCTGCGCAATCTGAAGCCGCCCGTCAACGTCGAGGAGGTCGACGAAGCCAACGACATCGACCTGCTGGCGCGCATTTCCGACGGCAAAGCCGAGCTCGCCGCCACCGACTCGGCGCACTACGACGTCGCCGTCAATTTCTATCCCGACATCGAAGTCGCACAGGAACTGCCCGGCAGCGTCACCTACGCCTGGGCCTTTGCACCCGGCGATGACACCCTGCGGCGCCAGGCGGATGCGTTCATTGCGCGTATCCGGGCGGACGGCACGCTGGCTCGCATCCGCGATCGCTACTACGGGCACATCAAGCGCATCAACCAGGAGAACATGGCGCAGTTCCTCACGGCCATGCAGACCCGCCTGCCCCACTATCGCCGCGATTTCGAGCAGGCGCAGCGCCTGACCGGCATCGACTGGCGGCTGCTGGCCGCCCTCGCCTACCAGGAATCCGGGTGGGATCCGCTCGCCACCTCTCCCACCGGGGTGCGCGGCATCATGATGCTGACCGAGGACACGGCCGACTACCTGCGCGTCACCAATCGTCTCGACCCGCACCAGAGCATCCTCGCCGGCGCCCGCTACCTGGCCGAACTCCTCGATGCCATTCCCGACGAGGTTCCCGAGCCCGACCGCAACTGGCTGGCACTCGCCGCGTACAACCTCGGCCTAGGACACTTCAACGGGGCGCGCGCCATCGCCAAGGGGCTCAAGCGCGATCCGGATTCCTGGTACGACATGAAGAAGGTCCTCCCGCTGCTGGCAAGGCCCGAGTATTACCAGCGATTGAAGAGCGGACGCGGGCGCGGCGGTGAGGCCGTCATCATGGTGGAGAACATCCGCAACTTCTACAACGTGCTGAGCCGCTTCGAGAGGCAGCCGGCGCCCCCCGCTCAGCCGGCCGGCGTCAGCTTGTCGAGCCCGCCCAGCCAGGGCCGCAAGGCATCGGGCAAGCTGATCGTGCCGTCGGCGTTCTGGTAGTTCTCGAGGATCGCCACCAGCGTGCGGCCCACCGCCAGGCCGGAGCCGTTCAGGGTATGCGCGAGTTCGGGTTTGTTCTTGTCGTTGCGGAAGCGTGCCTGCATGCGGCGGGCCTGGAAGGCCTCGAAGTTCGAGCACGAGGAGATCTCGCGGTAGGTATTCTGCGCCGGCAGCCACACTTCGAGGTCGTAGGTCTTGGCTGCGGAGAAGCCCATGTCGCCCGTGCATAGCGCGACCTTGCGATAAGGCAACTCGAGCTTCCTCAGGATTGCCTCGGCGTGGCCGGTAAGCTGTTCCAGCGCTTCCCACGATTTCTCGGGATGCACGACCTGCACGAGCTCGACCTTGTCGAACTGATGCTGGCGGATCATGCCGCGCGTGTCCTTGCCGTAGGATCCGGCCTCGGAACGGAAGCACGGCGTGTGGCAGACGAACTTCAGGGGCAGGTCGGCCAGGTCGACGATCTCGTTCCTCACGATGTTCGTCACCGGGACCTCGGCGGTGGGAATCAGGTAAAGATGGGAACCGTCGGCGCGCGGCACGCGGAACAGATCCTCCTCGAACTTGGGCAATTGGCCGGTGCCGAACATGCTGTCGGGATTGACCAGATAGGGCACATAGACTTCGGTGTAGCCGTGTTCGGCCGTATGCGTATCGAGCATGAACTGCGCAAGCGCACGATGCAGGCGCGCAATGCCGCCCTTCATCAGCGAGAAGCGCGCGCCCGAGATCTTGACGGCCGTTTCGAAATCGAGCCCGCCGACCTTCTCGCCGAGTTCGACGTGGTCCTTGGCCGGGAAGTCGAAGCTGCGCGGCGTGCCCCAGCGCAGCACCTCCACGTTGCCGCTCTCGTCTCGGCCGACCGGCACGCTCTCGTGCGGCAGGTTCGGGATCACTGCGACAAAGGCGTTGTAGCGCTCCTGCAGGGTGGTCAGCTTCTCTTCATTCACCTTGAGTTCGTCGCCGATGCCGGCCACTTCGGCGAGCACCGCGGAGGCATCCTCGCCCTTCCCCTTCAGCATGCCCACCTGCTTCGACAGGCTGTTGCGCTTCGCCTGCAGTTCCTGGGTGCGCGTCTGCAGCGTCTTGCGCTCGGCCTCCAGCACCTCGAAGGCCGCGGCATCGAAACTGACCCCGCGCGTGGCGAGGCGGTCGGCGACCTGGGCAGGGTTGGCGCGGAGAAGTTGGATGTCCAGCATATCGAGTCCTTACTTGGCTTTGGCTTTGCGGTCGAGCTCGCGCAGGTGCGCGAGCTTGTCGGCGATCTTCTGTTCCAGCCCGCGCGGCGTCGGCACGTACCACTCGACGCGCGGCATGCCGTCGGGAAAGTAGTTCTCGCCGGCGGCGTAAGCTTCGGGCTCGTCGTGCGCATAGCGGTATTCGCGTCCGAACCCCAATTCCTTCATCAGCTTGGTCGGCGCGTTGCGCAGATGCTCGGGCACCGGCCGGCTCTTGTCCCTGGCGACGAAGGCGCGGGCGGCATTATAGGCGACGTAACCGGCGTTCGACTTCGGCGCAACGGCCATGTACAGCACGGCATTGGCGAGCGCCAGCTCGCCTTCCGGCGAGCCGAGACGCTCGTACGTCGCACAGGCGGTAAGGGCGATATCGAGCGCACGCGGGTCGGCCAGGCCGATGTCCTCGGAGGCCATGCGCACGACGCGGCGGCCGAGATAGAGCGGGTCCGCGCCGCCGTCGAGCATGCGCACCAACCAGTAGAGCGCCGCGTCGGGGTTGGAGCCGCGCACCGACTTGTGGAGCGCCGAGATCTGGTCGTAGAACGCGTCGCCGCCCTTGTCGAAGCGGCGCAGGTCGGAGGCGAGGGCCGCCTCCAGGAAGACCGCGTCGACCTGCTTCGTGCCCGCCGTGGCGGCGGCCGTCTTGATGGTCTCCAGCACGTTTAGCAGCTTGCGCGCGTCGCCGTCGGCATAGCCGACCAGGCGGTCGCGCGCGTCGTCGTCGAACTCGACGTCCGCGAACGCCTTTTCGCGGGCACGCTCGAAAAGCTGCCTGAGTTCCTCCTCGGAGAGGCTCTTGAGGACATAGACGGCCGCACGCGAGAGCAGCGCGGAGTTCACCTCGAACGACGGATTCTCGGTGGTGGCGCCGACGAAGGTGACGACGCCCTGCTCGACGTACGGCAGGAAGGCGTCCTGCTGCGCCTTGTTGAAGCGGTGCACTTCGTCGACGAACAGGATCGTGCGGCGGCCGCTCTGCGCCAGCGTCAATTCCGCCTGCTGCATCGCCTCGCGGATGTCCTTGACGCCGGAGAATACGGCCGAGAGCGCGATGAACTCGGCGTCGAAGCTGTCGGCCATGAGGCGCGCCAACGTGGTCTTGCCCACGCCCGGCGGCCCCCAGAAGATCATCGAGTGCGGCGTCTTGGATTCGAAGGCCAGGCGCAGCGGCTTGCCGGGACCGACCAGGTGCGACTGGCCGATCACCTCGTCGAGGCTCTTGGGCCTCAGCAACTCGGCGAGCGGCGCGTGCGGGGTCGCCGCGAAGAGATCCGCCATCGCTACTCGCCGACGACGTCGGCGCCCTTCGGCGGCGTGAAGCGGAACTCGTCCTTGGGCAGGGCGGGATTGGCGCGGAACTGACCGAAGATCAGGGTCGTCACCTGACCGAAGTTGTCGCGGATCTCCATGACCCGCGGCAGGTTGCCCTTGAATCCGATGCGGGTGCGTTCGAAGCTGCCGTCGGCAGCCTTCGGCGTGGCGTCGACCATCTCGACACCCTCGGCCTCACCCGCGTCCTTCAGATTGAAATGGGCATCGAGGTCGCCGCCGGCGAGCAAGGCTGCCGGGCTCGAACCGAGCGCCTTGCCCAGCTTCTTGACCGTCACCTGGTTGAGATCGGGATCGAAGCTCCAAAGCTTCTCGCCGTCGCTGACCAGCAATTGCTGGTACGGCTTCTCATACTGCCAGCGGAACTTTCCCGGGCGCGACAGCGCGAAGCTGCCGGCCGACTGCTGGGGTTTACGGCCCGACTTGCCGACCACGCTCTGCACGAAGGTCCCGCTCGCGGTATGCGTCGACTCGAGAAAGGCCTTGAGTTGGTCGAGGCCGCTGGCGAACGCGGCGGCTGGCAGCATGAGCGCTGCGACGAGCCAGAGTATCTTCTTCATAACCCGAATTATCGCCGACCCGCCGCCGGAATGGGCGGACCGCCTCCCAACCCCCTATTCGGAGGGTTCGGGGGCCAGCACCTCGCGGTTGCCCGCGCCGTTCATCGGCGAGACGAGCCCCGCCTTCTCCATTGCCTCGATCATGCGGGCGGCACGGTTGTAGCCGATGCGCAGATGGCGCTGCACCAGGGAGATCGATGGCCGGCGGGTCTTCAGCACGACGTCGACGGCCTGATCGTACATCGGGTCGGCCTCGGCGTCCCCGCCCGCGTCGCCGGCGCCCCCGGCGTCCGTCGGCTCGGAGGGCGGCGCGCTGAGCACGTCCTTCACGTACTCCGGTTTGCCGACCTTCTTGAGGTGCTCGACGACGCGATGCACTTCGTCGTCCGAAACGAAGGCGCCGTGCACCCGGGTCGGCAATCCCGTGCCGGGGGCAAGGTAAAGCATGTCGCCTTGGCCTAGCAAAGCTTCCGCGCCCATCTGGTCGAGGATGGTGCGGGAGTCGATCTTCGACGACACCTGGAAGGCGATGCGCGTCGGAATGTTGGCCTTGATGAGACCGGTGATGACGTCGACGCTCGGCCGCTGGGTGGCAAGGATCAGGTGGATGCCGGCGGCGCGCGCCTTCTGCGCCAGCCTGGCGATAAGTTCTTCGACCTTCTTGCCGACAACCATCATGAGGTCGGCCAGTTCGTCGATGACGACGACGATGTGCGGCAATGCCTCGAGCGGCTCCGGCGTCTCGGGTGTCAGCGACAGCGGATTCGGCAGCGACTCGTTGGCCTTCTTGGCGTCCAGCACCTTGGTGTTGAAGCCCGACAGGTTGCGCACGCCGAGGGCCGCCATCAGTTTGTAGCGGCGCTCCATCTCGCCGACGCACCAGTGCAGCGCGTTGGCCGCCTTCGGCATGTCGGTGACCACGGGCGCCAGCAGGTGCGGGATGCCCTCGTAGATCGAGAGCTCGAGCATCTTGGGGTCGACCATGATCAGCCGGACGTTCTTCGGCTCGGACTTGTACACCAGCGACAGGATCATCGCGTTGATGCCCACCGACTTGCCCGAACCCGTCGTGCCGGCCACCAGCAGGTGCGGCATCTTGGCGAGGTCGGCCACCACCGGCTGGCCGCCGATGTCCTTGCCGAGCGCCACGGCGAGCGGCGAATGCATGGCGTTGTAGGCCTGCGAGCCGATGATCTCCGACAGCCGCACCGTCTGG
>DASVZI010000132.1:0-27956 GCA_036391735.1 Rhodocyclaceae bacterium | reverse complement strand
ACGCGCCGAATCGCGCGATGGCGCGCTTCCCCGTCGACTACGCGGGCTACGCCGACCATTACGCGCAGCGCGCGCTCAACCGCTGGGAGGCGCTGCACGGCATGCAAGCGGCGGTGGTGGGCAAGGTCGTCGACTATCAGCAGGCCGTGGCGCCGCTGCTGTCGGCGCTGCCGCAGTTCGAGCACGCCGCGCTGCGGCAGTCGGAAACGCTCGACCTGGCGCAGACCAGCCTTACCTCCATCAGCGAGGCGGTGGCGTTGACGCGCTCGGCGCAGCAGCGGCTGGAAGGCGGCCTCGACGACCTCGAGCGCATATCCAAGGGCATCAGCCAGATCACCGGCGGCATCAGCGCGATCGCCGACCAGACCAACCTGCTGGCCTTGAACGCCGCGATCGAGGCGGCGCGCGCCGGCGAGGCGGGCCGCGGCTTCGCCGTGGTGGCCGACGAGGTGCGCAAGCTGGCGCAGTCGGCCAAGAGCCAGGCCGACGCGACGGCGAAGAACATCCGCGACGCCGTCGACACCATCTCGCGCATTCGCCAGGTGGCCGGCGAGACCATGGGCACGACACAGCAGATGGCGGACCGCAGCGCCACGGCGACCGAGCAGATCTCGCGCATGAGCGTCGATTCGACGCAGGAACGCGCGGAGCTGACCGCCAGCCTGGCGCGCATGGAAGAACTTGCCAGCGGCCTGGCGGCGATGCAGCAGGCCGTCGACCAACTCACTTTGCTGCAGTCATTGGCGGAGAAATGATTTTCACCCACTACCGACAACAAGGAGATATCCGATGAAATTGCTGCGCCGCCTGATGCTGGGCCTGTCGCTCTCATTCGCCGCGCTCGGCGCCTTCGCCGAGGAATCGATCGTTCTCGCGTCGACCACCTCCACCGACCAATCCGGATTGTTCGGCTACATCCTGCCGCGCTTCGAGGCCAAGACCGGCATCAAGGTCAAGGTCGTCGCGCTGGGCACCGGCCAGGCGCTCGACACCGGACGGCGCGGCGATGCCGACGTGCTGCTGGTGCACGACCGGCCGGCCGAGGACAAGTTCGTCGCCGAGGGCTGGGGCGTCGAGCGCCGCGACGTGATGTACAACGACTTCGTGCTGGTCGGCCCGAACGGCGATCCGGACAAGGTCAAGCAGGCCAAGGACACGGTCGATGCCTTCAAGCGCATCGCCGCCGGCAGCACGCCCTTCGTCTCGCGCGGCGACCGCAGCGGCACCAACGCCGCCGAGCTGCGCGTCTGGAAGGATGCCGGCATCGATCCGAAGTCGCTGCCGATCTACAAGGACGTCGGCGCCGGCATGGGCCCGACGCTCAACATGACGGCGGGCATGGGCGGCTACACGCTGTCCGATCGCGGCACCTGGCTGTCGTTCAAGAATCGCCAGGACCTGGTGATCGTGTTCGCCGGCGATCCGCGCCTGTTCAACCCCTACGGCGTGATGCTGGTGAATCCCGCCAAGTACCCGCACGTCAAGCGCGAGGCCGGCATGAAGTTCGTCGAGTGGATCACCTCGCCCGAGGGCCAGCAGACCATCGCCGACTACAAGATCAACGGCGAGCAGCTGTTCTTCCCGAGCTACAAGAAATGATGCGCGGCCTCGCCGTCATGATGGCCCTGCTCGCGGGCACCGCGCTGGCCGAAGGCCCGGCCGTCACCGAGCACTACGGCGAAGGCGGGGCGGTCTTCCGCCTGGCCACCGGCAGCCCGGGCGAACTCGGGCTGCTGAAGGCCTGGGGCGAGGCCTATTGCCGCGCCAACGATTGCCGCCTCGACTGGATCAAGGCGGGGACCGGCGCGTCGATGAAGCTCTTGCAGACGCGCCAGGTCGACGCCGTGATGGTGCACGCACCCGAGCAGGAGAAGGCGGCGCTGCGCGAGGGCTGGGCGACCGAGCCGACGCTGATCGGCTCCAACGAGTTCTACATCGTCGGTCCCGCCTCCGATCCCGCCGCCCTCGCCCAGGCGGCCGACGCGCTCGATGCCTATCGGCGCGTCGCCCAGGCGAAGGCGAAGTGGGTCTCGCGCGGCGACAACTCGGGCACCCACCAGAAGGAGATGGCGCTGTGGCAGGCGGCCGGCCTGAAGCCGGAAGGCGCCTGGTACATCGTCACCAACGACTTCATGACCGCAAGCCTGAAGCGTGCCGAGTCCGAGGGCGCCTACTTCATGACCGACAGCAGCACCTGGGCCGCGGAGCAGCGCAAGCTGCCCGGGCTGAAGATCCTGCTGCGCGGCGACCGGCGGCTGGTGAACACCTACCACGGCCTGCTGGCGCCGGCCGGCGCGACCGCGGGACGCGAGACGGCGGCGGGCTTCGTGCGCTTCGTCGCCTCCCAGCAGGGGCAGGACATCCTGCGGGCCTTCGGCCGCGCCGAGCACGGCGCTTCGCTCTACGACGACGCAGCCTACGCCGCGCGCTACGTGACGCCATGAGCAGCTCCGGTGCAGCCCGGCCGGAGGAACTGGTCAGGAAGACGATCGATCGCTGCAGCAACTGCGACTGGTGCCGCGATTACCTGAAGGAATCGTCCTGCCTGTTCTTCCGCCGGCTGTACCGGCTGTACGACCGCGAGAAGGGCGGCGGACGCCCCATCTCGGATGCCGAGTTGAAGCGCCTGGTCGACCTCTGCAACTCCTGCGGCATCTGCCCCTGCGTCGAGATCCGCACCTGGGTGCGCGAGGCCAAGGACGGTTTCATGGAGCGCAGCGGCGTCTCGCCGACGGTGCGGGTGCTGGAGGACGTCCGTCTGCTGGCGAAGCTCGGCGGCATGATGCCGCGGCTCACCAACCGGCTGCTCGAGGCCGGCCCGCTGGCGCGCGGCATCAAACGGCTCACCGGCATCCATCCCGAGCGCAAGGTGCCGCGCTTCCCGGTGCAGTCCTTCGACGGCTGGGCGAAGGCCAAGGGACTGCATCGCCATCCTGAAACGGCCGGGCGCAAGGTCGCCTACTTCACCGGCTGCACGGCACGCTACCTGTTCCCCCAGGTGGCGCGCGCGACCGTCGAGGTGCTGGAGAGGAACGGCATCGCCGTCTACCTGCCGCCGCAGCGCTGCTGCGGCATGCCGACCATGCTCGAAGGCGACCGCCGCTTCACCTTCAAGACGGCGTCGTTCAACTTCGACGAACTGACCGCCGTCGTGGACGCCGGTTACGACATCGTCACCTCCTGTCCCACCTGCGGCTATTTCCTCAAGGCCGTGCTGCCGGCCGACGCGCTCCACTCGCCGGAATTCCGCGCCCGGGTGCAGGAGCTCGACCGCCAAGAGGGCGGCGATCTCGTCAGGATGGGCGTGCGGCTCAAGGCCGAGGAGCCGGCCCTCAACGGCCGTGCCGATCCGGCCTTCGACCGCGCGGTGCAGCCGTCGACGCTGAAGTTCGCGCGGGCCGGGCTGCTGCGCGACCGCGGCTACTTCGACGGCTTCGACGGCATGCGACGCCTGCGCATCGCCAGCCGCACCTACGATCTCGGCGAATACCTGCGCAACCTCGATCGCGAGGGGAAGCTCAATCGCGACTTCGGGCCGCTGCCCGAGGGCATGTCGTATTTCGCGCCCTGCCACCAGCGCGAGCAGGGCATCGGCGAGCCTTGGCGCGACCTGCTGGCGCTGGTGCCCGGCAGCGGCGTCGGCAGCCTCGGCAACCGTTTCGATTGCTGCGGACTGGGCGGCCTGATGGGCTTCAAGAAGGACTTCCACCCGGTGTCGGTCGCCATCGGCCGGCGGCTGCGCGACAAGATCGCGGCGGCCGCGCCGAGCGAGGTGCTCACCGACTGCCTTAGCTGCCGCCTGCAGTTCGAGCAAATGCAGCAGCGGCCGGTTGCGCATCCGGTGGAGATCTTCGCCGCAGCATACCGCTAGCGCGGCGGGCTCCGGTAATATCCCGGCGCAATCATCCCATGCGCCAGGAATGCAACGAGTCGCCATCATCGGCTATGGAGCCGTCGGCCAGGCCCTGACACCGCTGCTGCTCGCGCGGCCCGGCATCGAGGCTTCAGTCGTCTCGGTGGTCTGTCCCGACGCCGATGCCGCCGCGGTGGCCTCCTCTTTCGGCCTGGGCTTCACGGCCGCCGCGCTCACCGCGCAGAACTTCGCCGCCGTGCTCGAATCATCGTTGGCCCCTGGCGATTGCCTCATCAACGTATCGGTCGACGTCTGCTCGGCCGAACTGATCCGCTGGTGCCGCGATCATGGCGTGCTCTACCTCGACACCTGCATCGAGCCCTGGGCCGGCGGCTACGGTTCGCCGTCGAACCCCGTCGTCACGACCAACTATGCGTTGCGCAACGAGGCGCTGGCGCTGCATGTCCCCGGCGCGCCGACGGCGGTGGTCGCGCACGGCGCGAATCCGGGGCTGGTCAGCCATTTCGCCAAGGCAGGCATGCTCGAACTGGCCGAACTGCGCGGCGTCGATCGTTGGGATTCGTGGGCCGACCTGGCGCGCCGGCTCGATGTGCGGGTGATCCAGATCGCCGAGCGCGATACGCAGACGGGCCTGCTGCCGGCGGGCGCCGCCGCGGCCTTCTGCAATACCTGGTCGGCCGACGGACTGCTCGCCGAGGCGTGGCAATGCGCCGAACTGGGCTGGGGCAGCCACGAGGACAGGCTGCCGGCGCTCGCCCATCGCCACGACTTCGGCGATGGGGCCGGCATCCGGCTCGATCGTCACGGCGTGGACGTCCGCGTGCGTTCCTGGGTGCCGTCGGTCGGGCCGCAGTCGGCTCACCTCATCACGCATCACGAAGCGCTTTCGATCGCCAGCTTCCTGACGATTCCGGGGCGCGACGCCGGCACGCCGCGCTATCGCCCGACCGTCTATTACGCCTATCGCCCGTCGCCGCTGACCGCGGCGTCGCTGGAGCGCTGGGTGCGCCAGGGCTACGGGGAGCCGCCGGTGAAGAGGCTGCTGCGGGACGATCTGGCCGAAGGCTTCGACCAGCTCGGTGCGCTGTTCGTCTTCCCGGGTGGCGCCTACTGGTACGGCTCGACGCTGACGCTCCAGGAAGCCCGCGCCCTGGCGCCGTGCAACAATGCCACCACCATGCAGGTTGCGGCCGGCATAATCGCGGCTTTCGAGTGGATGCGGCGCCATCGTCGCGAGGGCGTCGTCGAGGCGGAATCGATGGATCACGAATTCGTGCTGGCGGTCGCCCGGCCTTATCTGGGCGACGTCTCCGGAGTGCTGTCGGATTGGCAGCCCGCGCCCGGAAGCGGCCTGCAATGGCGCGACTTCGCGCCGACCGGAATCACGTTGATGGAGGAGAGCCTGTCTTGAAGCGGTCGACCTATGTTTCGCTGCTGGTGCTCGGCTCGGTGGCGGCGCTCGCCTACAAGAACGACAAGGTGGACCTGCAGCAGCAGGAATACGCGTCGCGCGAGGATTGCGTCAAGGACTGGGGCGACGAGTCGCAATGCTCGCCGACGGCCAGCAGCTACTCGAGCGGCAGCGGAGGCGGAGGAGGGGGCGGCGGCGGAAGCTATCGCGGGCCCCGCTACTACTGGGATCATGATTCGGGCCGGCCGATGGTGGTGTCCTCCGACGGCGGCGTTTCGCCGGCGAACCATTCGCACATCGGCGCGGGCGGTTCGCACATCGGCCAGAGCTTCCACGTCGGCAGCATTTCGCGCGGCGGCTTCGGCGGCTCCTTCCACGGTTTCTCGGGCGGCGGCTGATGGAGCGCCAGCGCGTCGCGCCGCGCGAGGACTATCGCGCCAGGCTGGAGTCGCAAGGCCTGTCCTTCCATAGCTGGGACGACTACTGGCGCGAGGATGCCTGCTACCGCTTCTCGCTGCGCGAAGTCGAGGAGGTCGAGGCGGCGGCCGAAGAGCTGCACCAGATGTGCCTCCATGCAGTTGACGTGCTGCTGCGATCGGAGCGGCTCGGCCAGCTCGGCATCCCGGAACTGTTCTGGGTGGATCTCGAGGTGTCCTTTCGGCGCAAGGACTTCGACCTCTACGGCCGCTTCGACCTGGCCTACGACGGCCAGTCGCCGCCGAAACTGCTCGAATACAACGCCGACACGCCGACGTCGCTGCTCGAGTCGGCGGTCTGCCAGTGGCATTGGCTGGAGGACGTGTTCCCGCAGCACGACCAGTTCAATTCGCTGCACGAGCGCATCGTCGAGCGATGGAAGCAGCTGTCGGGGAGCGGCCCGATCCATCTCGCCTCGATCGCCGGCAACGAGGAAGACTGGGTCTGCACGACCTACCTGATGGATACCGTGCTGCAGGCCGGCTGCGAAGCGCGGCAGATCGACGTCGAGGCGATCGGCTGGGACGCGCAGGCGCGACGCTTCGTCGACCGCGAAGGCGCGCCGATCGAGCGGCTGTTCAAGCTCTATCCCTGGGAATGGATGATGCGCGAGGAGTTCGGGCGCTGGATCGGCGCCAGCGGCACGCGCTTCATCGAGCCGATGTGGAAGGCCGCGCTGTCCTGCAAGGGCATCCTGCCGATCCTATGGGAGCTGTTCCCCGGCCATCCCAACCTGGTCGAGGCGCACTTCGAAGCGGGCAGGCTTTCCGCGTACGCGAGGAAGCCGCTCTATTCGCGCGAGGGCGCCAACGTCGAGCTGGTGGCGGACGGGCGCAGCGTCGCCGCCGCCGACGGCCCCTATGGCGGCGAAGGATACGTGTACCAGGCGCTGGCGCCGCTGCCGCGCTTCGAGGATCGCCACGCCGTGGTCGGCGCCTGGCTGGTCGGCGGCCAGGCGGCCGGCATGTGCGTGCGCGAGGACGTCTCGCCGATCACCACCAACATGAGCAATTTCGTCCCGCACTATTTCGTCGCATGAGGAGAGTTACGTGATCAACGGCATCCTGGCCTTCGCGGCCTACCTGGCGACCGCAGTCGCGCTGCTCGTCGCCTTCGTCTGGATCTACGTGCGCTTCACGCCCTACCGGGAATTCGAGCTGATCGCGCACGACAACAACGCGGTGGCCGTCACGCTGGCCGGGGCCGTGCTGGGATTCACCTTTCCCATGGTCTCGTCGATCTACTACACCCAGTCGCTGCCGGAGATGATCGTCTGGGCGGCCCTCACCGGGCTGGTGCAGCTCGCCGTCTTCGTCGCGCTGCGCCGGCAGGCGCGGCGCATCGAGGAAGGCCACCTTGCGTCGGGCATCATGGTCGCGACCTTCTCCGTCGCCGTCGGCCTGCTCAACGCGGTAAGCATCAGCCACTGAGCGCCTACCCCGAAGCCGGTAGCCAAGTCGACGAGGGCCCGGTATAGACGGCGCCTTGCGCTGTCCCCAAGATTCACGCCATCGCGGTGCGAAGGAGGGGCGGACATGCGAGTCACAAGGCGGCAGTTCTTCAGGATCAGCAGCGCGGGCATGGCGGGATCGAGCATCGCCGCCATGGGCTTCTCGCCGGACGCGGCGCTGGCGCAGGTGCGCGAGTTCAAGCTGGCCCACGCGACGGTGGTCCGCAACACCTGCACCTACTGCTCGGTGTCCTGCGGCCTGCTCATGTACTCGATGGGCGACGGCGCCAAGAACGCCAAGGCCAAGATCTTCCACATCGAGGGCGACCCCGACCATCCGGTCAACCGCGGCACGCTCTGCCCGAAGGGCGCCGCGCTGCTCGACTACGTGAACAGCCCCGACCGTCTGACCCATCCCGAAGTGCGCGAGCCCGGCAGCAAGGAGTGGAAGCGCATCTCCTGGGACGAGGCCTTCGGCCGCATCGCCAAGCTGATGAAGGACGACCGCGACGCCAACTTCATGGTGAAGAACAGCGACGGCGACCTCGTCAATCGCTGGGAGACGACGGCCTTCCTCGCGGCTTCGGCCTCCAGCAACGAGACCGGCTACATCACCCACAAGGTCGTCCGCAACCTCGGCATCATCGGCTTCGACAATCAGGCGCGCGTCTGACACGGTCCCACGGTGGCCAGTCTGGCCCCGACGTTCGGACGCGGTGCGATGACCAACCACTGGGTCGACATCAGGAATGCCGACGTGGTGCTCATCATGGGCGGCAATGCCGCCGAGGCGCACCCTTGCGGCTTCAAGTGGGTGATCGAGGCGAAGAAGCACAACAAGGCCAAGCTGATCGTCGTCGATCCGCGCTTCAACCGCTCGGCGGCGATGGCCGACTTCTACGCGCCGATCCGCACCGGCACCGACATCGCCTTCCTCGGCGGCGTCATCAATTACCTGCTGTCCCACGACAAGATCCAGCACGAGTACGTCAAGGCCTACACCGATGCCAGCTTCCTGGTGAAGGACGGCTATGGCTTCGACAACGGCCTGTTCTCCGGCTACCAGCCCGAGCAGCGCAACTACGACAAGGACACCTGGCATTATCAGCAGGGCGCCGACGGCTACGTCGTCAGCGACCCGAGCATGCAGAACCCGCAGTGCGTCCTGCAGCTGATGAAGAAGCACTACGCGCGCTACACGCCCGAGCTGGTCGAGAAGACCTGCGGCACGCCGAAGGCCGACTTCCTCAACGTCTGCGAGATGCTGGCGTCGACCGCCGCGCCGAATCGCACGGCCACGTTCATGTACGCGCTCGGCTGGACCCAGCACACGACCGGCTCGCAGATGATCCGCTGCGGCGCGCTGGTGCAGACGCTGCTCGGCAACATCGGCATGGCCGGCGGCGGCATGAACGCGCTGCGCGGCCACTCGAACATCCAGGGGCTCACCGATCTCGGGCTGCTGTCGAACCTGCTGCCCGGCTATCTCACGCTGCCCAAGGACAAGGAGAACGACTACCGCAAGTACATCGACCAGCGCGCCAAGAAGCCGCTGCGGCCCAACCAGCTCTCCTACTGGCAGAACTACGAGAAGTTCCACGTCAGCCTGATGAAGTCCTGGTACGGCGACGCCGCGACGAAGGACAACAACTGGGCCTTCGATTTCCTGCCGCGGCTCGACAAGGTGCACGACATCCTGCAGGTGTTCACCGACATGCACGCGGGCAAGGTGAACGGCTACTTCTGCCAGGGTTTCAATCCGCTCGCGGCGATCCCCAACAAGGCCAAGCTCACCGAGGCGATGGCCCGGCTCAAGTACCTGGTGGTCATCGACCCGCTGGCGACGGAAACGTCCGAGTTCTGGCAGAACCACGGCGAGCATCACGACGTCGATCCGGCCAAGATCCAGACCGCGGTGTTCCGCCTGCCCTGCAACTGCTTTGCCGAGGAGAACGGTTCGCTGACCAACTCGGGGCGCTGGCTGCAATGGCACTGGAAGGGCGCCGAGGGGCCCGGCGAGAGCAAGTCGGACATCGAGATCATGGCGACGCTGTTCACCCGGCTGCGCGACCTCTATCGCACGCAGGGCGGCGCCTTCCCCGATCCGATCCTCAAGCTGACCTGGCCCTACAAGGTGCCCAACTTCCCGAGCGCCGAGGAAATCGCCATGGAGTACAACGGCAAGGCGCTCGCCGACCTCGCCGATCCCGCCGACAAGACCAAGGTGCTGCGCAAGGCCGGCGAGCAGCTCGACGGCTTCGCGCAGCTGAAGGACGACGGCACCACTGCTTGCGGCTGCTGGCTGTTCTCCGGGTCGTGGACCCAGGCGGGCAACCAGATGGCGCGCCGCGACAACTCCGATCCCTACGACAACGGCCAGACGGTGAACTGGGCGTGGTCCTGGCCGGCCAACCGCCGCATCATGTACAACCGCGCCTCGGCCGATCCCTCGGGCAAGCCGTGGAACGACAAGAAGAAGCAGATCTGGTGGAGCGGCCAGAAGTGGGTCGGCTCGGACGTGCCGGACTACAAGCCCGACGCCGCGCCGGACGTCGGCATGGGACCGTTCATCATGAACCCCGAAGGCGTGGCGCGGCTGTTCGGCGTCGACCAGATGCAGGAAGGGCCTTTCCCCGAGCACTACGAACCCTTCGAGACGCCGATCGGCACCAACCCGATGAACACCAATCCGCAGGCCGTCAGCAATCCGGCGGCGCGGGTGTTCAAGGAGGATCTCGCCGCGATGGGGACATCGAAGGACTTCCCGTACGCCGCCACCAGCTATCGCCTCACTGAGCACTTCCACTACTGGACCAAGCATTGCCGCATCAACGCCGCGCTGCAGCCCGAGCAGTTCGTCGAGATCGGCGAGGACCTGGCGAACGAGAAGGGCGTGAAGCCCGGCGACAAGGTCAAGGTCACCAGCAAGCGCGGGCAGATCGTCGCCGTCGCGGTGGTGACCAAGCGGCTGCGCACGCTGACCGTCGACGGCAAGAAGGTGCACCACGTCGGCATTCCCATCCACTGGGGCTTCAAGGGGCTGACCAAGCCCGGCTATCTCGCCAACACGCTGACGCCCTTCGTCGGCGATGCCAATGCGCAGACGCCGGAATTCAAGTCGTTTCTGGTCAACGTCGAGAAGGCCTGACCATGGCGAACGATTCCCTTGACATCATTCGCCGCTCGGCCACCACCACGCAGCCGCCCGACGAGCGGCGCCACCTGGAAGTGGCCAAGCTCATCGACGTCTCCACCTGCATCGGCTGCAAGGCCTGCCAGTCGGCGTGCATGGAATGGAACGACCTGCGCGAGGAGGTCGATTCCACGCTGGGCTCCTATGACAATCCGCGCGACCTCACCGCGGCCTCCTGGAACGTGATCCGCTACGCCGAGGTGCCGACCGGCAACGGCGGGCTCGAATGGCTGATGCGCAAGGACAACTGCATGCATTGCGCCGACCCGGGCTGCCTCAAGGCCTGCCCGGCGCCCGGCGCCATCGTCCAGTACTCCAATGGCATCGTCGACTTCCAGCAGGAGAACTGCATCGGCTGCGGCTACTGCATTTCCGGCTGCCCGTTCAACATCCCGCGCTTCGGTCCGACCGACCACAAGGTCTACAAGTGCACGCTCTGTTCGGACCGGGTCGCCGTCGGTCTCGAGCCGGCTTGCGTCAAGGCCTGCCCGACGGGCGCCCTGCAGTTCGGCACGAAGGATCAGATGAAGGACTACGCCGAGCAGCGCATCGCCGACCTCAAGGAGCGCGGCTACCAGAAGGCCGGGCTCTACGATCCGCCGGGCGTCGGCGGCACGCACGCCATGTACGTGCTGCAGCACGCCGACCAGCCGTCGCTGTATTCCGGCCTGCCCGACGATCCCTCGATCAGCGCCTGGGTCTCCCTCTGGAAGGGGCCCGCCAAGCCGATCGCCGCCGCCCTGCTCGGCCTGGTCGCGCTCGGCTCGCTGTTCCACTACATCCTCAAGGGTCCCGCCGACGTCACGCGCGAGTCGGAAGAGGCCGTCGAGGACGAGGAGCGCCCATGACGAGAAATCCCCGCGATCTGCCCCGCCATACGGTCGAGCAGCGCTTCGTCCACTGGATGAACGCGCTGTCGGTGATCCTGCTCGCCCTCTCGGGGCTGGCCTTGTTCCATCCGTATTTCTGGCCGCTGGTCCACCTCTTCGGCGGCGGCACCTGGACGCGCATCCTGCATCCCTTCATCGGCCTCTTCATGGTGGTCTTCTTCGCCGCGCTGTTCGTCATGTTCTGGTCCGACAACCTGATCGACGCGGCCGACCGCGAGTGGCTGCGCCACATCGACGAGATGGCGGACGGCAACGACCAGAACATGCCCGAGGAGGGCAAGTACAACGGCGGACAGAAGCTGCTGTTCTGGGCTTTCACGCTGTGCATCGCGTTGCTGCTCGTGTCCGGCATCTGCATGTGGCGCGCCTACTTCAACCTGCCCGATACGCTGGTGCGCGTTGCCGCGACGGTGCACGCCGCCGTCGCGGCGCTGATGATTGCGCTGGTGATCGGCCACGTCTACACCGGCATCTGGGTGCGCGGGACCTTCCGGGCCATGTGGTACGGCAGCGTGACGCGTCCCTGGGCGTGGCAGCATCACCGCGCGTGGTATCGCCGTGTCGCCCGACGCTGAGCGCATGGACGGCGAGATGAACGTCGATAGCCTGTCCGGCACGTTGCCGCGCATCGCGGTGCCGCAGCGCGACACCGTCTTCGCGAAGCGCGCCTGGCGATTCAGGTACCTCGCGAACGGGCATCCGCTCGACGGCTGGCTGCGCTTTCTCGGCCTGCTGGCCCAGGTCCAGCATGCCGTACTGAGGGAGTTCCGCAGCGAACCGGTGCTGGACGCCGACACGGTCGAGCTCGCGCGCACCCATGGCATGCCGCCCGTTTCCGCCCAGCAATGGCGGCCGCGCGAGCGCTGGCAGGATGCCGCCCGGGCGATCGCCGCCGGGCTGTACGACGAGGCGCCGGGGGCGGCGCGCGCGAGCCTGGCGCGCCTGCGCGAGCTCGGCAGCCGGGAATTCGCCGTGCTCGCCGAACGCGCGTTGTGCGCCGAGCTGCCGGGTCCCGATGCCGATCTGCTGCCCTACGTGGCGGCGGCGCTGCAGGTGTTATGGACCCATGCCGCCGCGTCCCTCGGCAGCAGCGGCATTCCGGCGCTCGGCATCTCCGGCGTCTGCCCCTGCTGCGGCAGCCTGCCGGTCGCCAGCGTCATCCGGCCCGCGGCCGATATTCCGAACCTGCGCTACCTGCACTGCTCGCTGTGCAACACGCAATGGAATTTCGTGCGCGCGGCGTGCGCTTCCTGCGGCACGGATGCCGCCGTCGCCTATCGCCAGCTCGAGACCGCCGGCGGCCCGGCATCGGCCGCCGTGCGCGCCGAGACCTGCGACCACTGCATGGGATACCTGAAGGCCGTGCACCAGGATGTCGAGCCGACGGCCGATCCCGTGGCCGACGATCTCGCGACGCTGGCGCTCGACGTGCTGGTCGATTCGGCCGGCTATCGGCGCAGCGGACCCAACCTGCTGTTCGTGCCGGGGCACTAGGATCGGCCGGTACGTCTTCGTCATCGGATTTGCGATTTGTCATACACTGGCGCCCGGTCAGACCTTCCGGGAGCCCGGTATGGCACGCGCTATCGTCCTCATTCTCGTCGCTGCGGCGATCGCGGCGGGCAACCCGGCATGGAGCGGCGAGCCCGCGCGATTCGGCGATCCGATAAAGGCCGACTACGAGTCCGCCCGCGACATGCTGCCGCTCGCGGCATCGCCGCCGCCGCCGGAATTGGCGGCCGGCGCTGAAGTCGTCGTCATTTCCGGCTATGAACCGACGGGCAAGCGGGGCGGCGGGACAGCGGTCGACGTCGTCGTCGATCGCCCGAAGTCGAAAGTCCTGCTGGTGCTGACCAGCTACGAGAAGATCGAGTGGCGGGTGACGGCGTCGCCTGGGACGGTGATCTCCGCGATCGTCGCTTCCGGCTACCATCCGCCGACGGTGACCACGAAGATCGAGACGCACGGCTACCTGTTCAAGCTG
The DNA here is from genome assembly GCA_036391735.1 of Rhodocyclaceae bacterium. Taxonomy (GTDB): domain Bacteria; phylum Pseudomonadota; class Gammaproteobacteria; order Burkholderiales; family Rhodocyclaceae; genus Nitricoxidireducens. The sequence goes on along the minus strand of DASVZI010000132.1, from coordinate 14,677 downwards.
CCCTATGCGACAGAGACCGAAAGCGCCAACTTCGGGGCCCTGGTCGCCAGTCTCGGTGCGGCGTTCGCCATCGACAGGGTCGATGCGTTCCGCGGCAGCTACCGGATACCGCAAACCGTCACCGTGTCCTCGCTCGACCCCGCCAGTCCGCGGCTCACGGCACGCGGCGCGGTTCCCCAGGCGCCGAGCCGGAAGCTCTCGTTCGATCTGCTCGCCCGCGACTACAGCCGCGTCCCCTGGACCCTCACCGGGCCGGCCAGCCAAAGCGACCGAGGCGACCTGCAGGACGGCAAGCTTGCGTTGGACGGGGGCGGCAAGCGCGTCTTCAAGCTGACGGGAGACCAGCTGGAGGTCCTCGACCGGGCGACCGATCGTTCCTATGTCGCCACGCTGCCGGCCAACTTTCCTCGCTTCTCGTGGGCGATGGACGTCGCCTACGACGCCAGGCGGGAGATCGCCACCGTCGTGACCTTGGGCGGCGAGGGCTTCCTGTATCGCTACGACGCGCGCCGCCAGCAATGGATCGACTTCAGGTCGCTGAACAACGTAGACATCTTCGCGCTGTCCTACGATCCGGTCGCCGATCGCTACGTCGCCTGGACCGATCGGGGCGAATTGATGTTCATCTCCGCCGACGGCGATTACCTGTTCTCGAAACCGGTGGCGTCCCGGCTCGACGGATTCGGTCGCCTGTACGACAGAGGCAATGCCCGGGTGCCGCGGCTTACGCCGGTTCCGCGCGGCGACACCGTCGCCCTGCTTTACCTCCAGGGCGGAACGGTGAAGCGGATCTGGCGCTACGACGTCCGGACCGAGAAGGCCGAGCTGACCTATTGAGGCGCCGGCCTTCCCGTCCCGCACCCGCTACTGCGCGCCCTCGCGATTCAGGATCGATACCGCGTCCCGCTTGCCGAGCTGCCGAATGGCGGCGAACGCGGCCATCTGCTTTTCGCGCGGGCGCGCCTTCTCGGCTTCCCAGTTGTAGATGCTCTGCGCCGAAACGCCGACCAGCTTGCCGAACTCGGCGGCGGACAGGCCGAGCCGCTTGCGCTGTGCGGCGAGGCTCTTCGCGCTGTAGCGGATCTTGGCGGAGCCGTTGACCGGCGGCGCCTCGATCGCGCCCTCGGCGGCGGAACCGTCGCCGTTGCGCCGCGCGGTGCGCGCCGTATGCGCGACATGCCGTTCGAGTTCATCGATGCGCCGCTTCAGGGTTGCGATTTCGGAGCGGTAGCGGGCCGAGGACTTCTTGAGCGTTTCGGTTTCGCTGCGCAGTTCCTTGCGCGCCAGGCGGCAGATTTCCTGCTTGAGTGTCGACGTGAGATTTGGCATATCGGTCTTCTTGAGCAGTGATGGAGTGATCGATTCTGCCGCCCTCCAAAAACGCTATCAAGGACTGCCGCGTCAAGGTTATTGAAAAGTTTTCACTCGCCGTAGCGGATGCGATAGATCGCGCCGGCATGATCGTCGGAGACCAGCAGCGAGCCGTCGGGCAGCACCAGGACGTCGGCGGGGCGGCCCCACGCGAGCTCGCCCTGCAGCCAGCCGGTGGCGAAAGGACGGTAGGAAACGGCGCGGTTGCCGTCGAGCGTCACCACGCTGACCCGATAGCCGATCTTGTGCGAACGGTTCCACGAGCCGTGCTCGGCGATGAACACGGCGTTGCGATATTCGGCGGGAAATTGGCTGCCGCCGTAGAAGCGCATGCCGAGGGCCGCGACGTGCGGGCCGAGCTTCTGGACCGGCGGCACGAATTCGCGGCACGGGTGTTTCGGGCCGTAGTCGGGATCCGCGATTCCGGCATGGCAGTAGGGGTAGCCGAAATGCATGCCGGTCTGCTGCGCGCGATTCAGCTCGTCGGGCGGCTGGTCGTCGCCGAGCCAGTCGCGTCCGTTGTCGGTGAACCAGAGTTCGTGCGTTTGCGGATGCCAGTCGAAGCCGACGCTGTTGCGGATGCCGCGCGCGAAAGTTTGCAGGTCGGAGCCGTCGGCGTTCATGCGCATGATGACGCCGTAGCGGTCGGGGTCCGGCTCGCAGATGTTGCACGGCGCGCCGACCGGAACGTAGAGGCGGCCGTCGGGACCGAAGGCGATGAACTTCCAGCCGTGCGCCTTTTCGCGCGGGAAGTCGGCGCGCACGACGGCGGGTTCGGGCGGGTCGTCGAGCCGCTCGAGGATGCGGTCGTAGCGCAGGATGCGGCTCACCGCCGAGACGTAGAGGCTGCCGTTGCGCCAGGCGACGCCGACGGGCAACTCGAGCCCGCGCGCGATCACGCGCAGCTTTCCCGCGCGGTACTGCCCGTCGAGTGCGAGCGCGTAGACCTTGCCTTCGTCCATGGAGCCGACGAACAGGACATGGTCGGCGAGCGCCATTTCGCGGGCATTCGGCACGCGCGCCAGGAGCTCGATGCGGAAGCCGGGCGGCAGCTTGATGCGGTCGAGCGGCAACTCCGCCGCCCAGGCCGCAGCAGTCAGCGCGAGCAGCAGCAGGCAGGTCATCGGGACGCGACACGACATCCCCGCAGCTTAGCCGCCGCGGCATGAAACGATGGCGCCGGCGGGGCAGCCCGGCCGGCGGAACCGCCGCACCGGCAAAACCGTCAATTCGAAGGCGGCCTTCCCTGCCGCATCGGAGAATCGACATGGACGCGCAAGTGGTGAAGGCGTGGCAGTGCATCGGCTGCGGCAAGATCGAGGCGCCGCAGACCTGCGTCGGCGTGTGCCAGGACCGCCGCGTGGAGTTCGTCTATGCCGGAGAGCACGCCGAGATCGTCGCGGCCTTGCAGCGCCGCATAGGCGAGCTCGAGACGCTGGTGCGCCAGATCGCCTATACCAAGCCGCGCGACGGCGAATGGGAGAGCGCCTGGCGCGCGCTGGGAGAGCGCGCCCGCCGCCTCATGCAGGGTGGCGGATGATGCCGGCGCTCGCCGGCTAGTCGCCGGCCGGCTTGATCTCCTTGAGCAGCGCGTCCCAGTTGAGGTTGGTCTGGGTGCGCTCGAGCTCCAGGTTCTTGCAGTAGGCGGCCCAGTCCTTGCGGCTCATAGCCTGCGCGGCGGGGATGGTGGCGCGCCCGAATTCGGTGCACATCGCCGGATCCCAGCCCGGGTGGGCGATGGCCCAGACGGTGCGGAACGCCAGGTTGACCAGGTGGGTGTCGGCCTTGTCGCTGCTGATGAGCCGATGGCGATGGCCTTCCATGTAGAAAGTCAGGTCGTCGATGGCCAGCCCGGCGGCGACCATCTGCAGCGCGTCGCAGACGAAGGCGGTGACGGCCGGCTCTTGCGCCATCGCCGCCGAGAAGATCAGCGAGCGCGCTGGATCGTCGAGATGCTTGACCAGGGATTTCATGCCTTCGATGCGCGTCTTCTTGGCGACGGCGTAGAGGGTTTCCAGCAGCAGCAGGTAGCGGTTCACGCGAGCCTCGGGAGTTGGGAGGTGGCGATTGCGAGGATACGCCGATCCGGCGTCGGTATACTGCCGCGTCAAACGCCGACGGAACCGAGGCCATGACGGAATCGCCGCTCGATCTGCTGCTCCACTACTGGTATGCCTGGGCCGTCGGCCTGCTGCTGGCCGCCATCGCGACGGGCTTCCTGCTGCGCTTCGTGCTGCCGGCGCTGCGCCTCGGCGTCGAGCTCGACGCCGCGCTCGACGCGCTCGCCATCGTCCGCGAGACGCGGCCCGACGGCAGCACGGCGGCGCTCGACGACATCGCCCGGACGGCGATGACCACGCCGCGGCTCGCCAACCTGTGGCAGGAATACGCGCAGACGCTCCACGCCCAGGCCGACGCGGCCGGCGGCGAGGCGCGCTGGCGCGCGACCACGCTCGCCGAATCCTTCTTCACCGAGGAGGCGCTGGTCGATTCGCCGCTCAAGACCGAGTTCTACAAGCACCTGCCGGGCATCCTCACCGGCCTCGGCATCATCGGCACCTTCACCGGCCTCATCATCGGGCTCATCCACTTCGACGTCTCGCTCGATCCCAACCAGGCGCAGCGCCAGCTGCGCAACCTCATCAACTCGGTGGGACACGCCTTCTTCGTCTCGGCCGTGGCCATCAGCCTGGCGATGCTGTTCACCTGGGTCGAGAAGTCGCTGCTGACGCTGCGCTACCGCCAGGTCGAGCAGCTGCGCGAGCTGATCGACGGCATGTTCGAAGTCGGCGCCGACTACGAGTACCTGGAGCGCCTGGTGACGGCGGCCGAGACCTCGGCGGAGCAGGCGGGACGCATCAAGGACGCGCTCGCCGGCGAGCTGCGGACCATCTTCGGCGACATCAGCGCGCGCCAGCTCGACGCCGCCGCGCGCCAGGGCGACCGGCTCGCCGCGGAGATCGGCCGCATCCTCGGCGAGCGGCTGGGGCAGCCGATGGAGAACGTCGCGCAGGCCGTCGCCGCGGGCAGCCAGCGCCAGGAGGAGGTGAACCGGCAGCTCGAGCAACTGGCGGTGCACCTGCATGCGGGCATGCTCGAGGCGCAGCAGCGCTCGCAGGATTCGCTCGAAACTTCGCTGGCGCGGCTCGGCGCCGGCGTGTCGAGCGCGGTCGCGCAACTCGAGGAGCGCTCGCGGGCGGCGGCGCAGGCCCAGCATGAACAGTCGGAACGCCTCGCGCACCAGGCGGGCGAGGCGGTCGGCGGCATGGCGAGCCAGGTGGAGCGGCTGATCGCGCGCTCCATCGAGGCCAGCCTCGGTGTGCAGGCGGCCGTCGACAAGCTGGGCACGGTCACCACCGAAGCCATCGTGGGCATGAACCATGGCGCCAATACCCTGGCCGCCGCGGCGACCGATTTCGCACTTGCCGGACAGGGCGTCACCGGTACGCTGAAGGCTGCCGAGGGCGCCACCGAGACCATCAATTTCGCTGCCAACACGCTGGTTTCAGCCAGCGCCGCGGCCCAGCGCAGCCTCGAGACGCACGCGCAGGCACAGGAGAGCTTTGCCGGCATGGTGGCCGACCTGCGTGGCATCGTGGAGACCGCCCGTCGCGAGGCCTCGATGAGCGCCGACCTGGTCGACCGCCTGCAGGCCGCGTCGGCGCAGCTGTCGGCGGCCGAGCGCCGCGCCGAGGACTACCTGCGCGGCGTCAACGAGGTGCTGGTGCAGGCGCACCAGGCCTTCGCCGACGGCATCGAGCGCACGCTGCGCGAGAGCAACCGCCAGTTCCAGCTCGAACTGTCGCAGGCGGTCGGCCTGCTGTCCGGCGCCATCCAGGATCTCGGCGACCTGATCGAAAGCCTGCCGGCGTCGCGCAAGGCGGCGCCGTGATCGGACTCAAGAGGCTGCCGCGGCGGCCGGTGCGCGACCAGGCCGAGAAGCCGTTCTGGATTTCCTTTTCCGACCTGATGACCGCGCTGATGGTGCTGTTCCTGGTCGCCATGGCAGTCGCGCTGATGGCGGTGACCCAGGGACTGCAGCGCGTCGAGGCCGAGAAGCTGGCGCGCGAGGACGCCGTCAAGGCCTGCATGGCGGACATCGGGGCGCTGGCGGCGCGGCCCGAGTTCCGCGGCGTCATGGTGCGCGACAACGCCGTGGAGTTCGGCGCGCTGGCGGAGTTCGACAAGCGCGATCACGAGCTCTCCGCCGAGCGGCGCGGCTTCCTGCGGCGCTTCGTGCCGCAGATGATGGCGGTGGCGCGCGGCGGCAGCTGCGGCGCGTGGCTCAAGCGCGTCGTCGTCGAGGGCTTCGCCAGCCAGGAAGGCTCCTACCTGTTCAACCTCAACCTCAGCCTGCAGCGCTCCCAGCGAGTGCTGTGCGTGCTGCTCGATCCCCATGCCGCCGACGCGCCGAGCCGCGACGACCGGCGCGCCATCCGCAAGCTGTTCCTCGTCGGCGGTTCGTCCTTCAATTCGCTGAAGAGCAGCGCCGAGGAAAGCCGCCGCTTCGAATTGCGGCTCGAGTTCCGCGAACTTGGGGAGAAGCCCGAGACTCAATCCGAAATCCCCTGGGACGAGGATCCGAAGTGCCCGCTCGACAAGATGTGAAAAGCGCCCTCGATACGCTGCGCGCGAAGCTGGCCGAGGTGCTCGACGTCGGCCGCGCGGCCCTGAGGGGAGAGCCGGGCGCCATGAGCGAAGTCCTCGCCGAAGTCCGCCGCCGTCACGACAGCGCGGCCGGCCGCCCGGTGGCGCCCGAGCGCATCGCGCGCGCCGTGAGGGCCTTCCGGCGCCAGGGCGCGGTGTCCGGCTTCGCCCAATTGCGCCACGTCTGCCTCGGTGCCGCCGCTTTCGACGCCGGCGGACAGTGCCTGCTGGCGGAGACCACGCTGCGCGAGCGGCTGTTCGACCTCGCCGAGACCGTGCCCGGCGTGCGCCGCCAGCTCAAGTGCTTCCAGGCGCTGCTGCGCAGCTACTGGTCGTTTCCGCGCTACGGCGACGCGGGCGAGGCCGCCGACGCCGGCGAGGAAGCGCTGCGGCTCTGGCTGCTGCGGCGGCGCGTCGAGCTCGACATGTTGCTGCCGCGCAAGCCGCGCTGGTTCGCGCTGCTCGGCGCGCACGTCAATCTGCTCGGCGACGCCCCCTGCGAGCGCTACGGCGAGGCGCTGCTGCGCGGCGACGGTTCCGAGCTGCAGGCCGTCATCGACGGGCTCGCCATCCCCGGCGATTCCTGGGTCAAGCAGGAGGCGGTGCTGGCGCAGGCGCGCGCCGCCACCGCGCTGGCCGACGCCGACTGGGCGGCGGTGCTGCCGCAGCTGCTCGACATCGCGGCCGGCCGGGCAGGGGTGGCGATTTCGCCGCGCCTGGCGCAGCGCTGCATCGCGCTGTTCCTCGTGCGCCATGCGCACGGCGCCGCCGTCGAGCGCGACGACGACCTGCTCGACGCCGCCGTGGCGGCCATCGGCAACCCCTGGCAGCACCGCGCCGTCTGGGACGCCGTGGTGCTGGACGCGGACGGCAAGCCGTGCGACCTGGCGCGCGAGATGGTGAACGGCTGGCTCAAGGACTGGCTGATCGCCGAGTTCTTCCGCCTGCATGCCTCCGGGGACGATGCCGCCCGCCGCACGGCGTTCTGGCTGCGCTACGAGCCCTTCGTGGCGTCGCTGTGGATCGGCCTCGGCGCGGCGGAAATGAACCGCAGCGGCGGCGAGCGCGAGAGGTTCGCGCGTCGCGCTTCGGGATGCCTGCTGCTGCTCGATGCCGAGGCCGGCGAGGACGCCGTGCTGATGCTTCGCTTCGACGACTTCCTGGCGATCGAGTCGGCCGCGCCCGAGCGCGACATGCGGCTCTATCGGTGGAGCCGGATCGACGCGCGGCTGGCGCGGCGGCTGGGCTCGGCGCGCGACGCGAAGTTCTTCAGCCTGAGCAGCCTGCTGGCGACGCCGCAGGAAGCGGCCGCCGCGCATCGCGACGATGCGCAGGGGACGTGGGAGGACCGCTTCGACGAATTGCTGCGCCCGCGCCTGTGGCGCGGGCTGTGAGGGGCGGCGGGACTAGTTCGACTTCGCCAGCTTCTGCTCGATCTGCGCGGCCGGTACGTAGCCGGGCAGGCGGCTGCCGTCGGGGAAGAGGATGGTCGGGGTGCCGCGCACGCCGAGGCGGCGGCCCAGCGCCATCACCTGGTCGATCGGCGTGTCGCACTTGCCGGCCGGCGGCTCGGTGCCGCTCAGCATCCAGTCGTTCCAGGCCTTGGCGCGGTCGCTGGCGCACCAGATGCCTTTCGACTTCTCGAGGGAATCGGGCGACAGGATCGGGAACAGGAAGGTGTAGATGGTGACGTCGGTCATGCCCTGCAGCTCGTGCGCGAGCTTCTTGCAATAGCCGCAATGCGGATCCTCGAAGGTGGCGAAGACGCGGCGACCGTTGCCGCGCACCTGCTTGACGGCGAGGTTGAACGGCAGCTCGGCGAACTTCACTTCCGTCAGCTTGTTCTTGCGCTCCTCGGTGAGGTTGCGATGGGCCTTGGCGTCCACCACTTCGCCGAACAGGAAGTAGCTGCCGGTCTTGTCGGTGTAGAGGATGTCGCTGCCGATGACCACTTCGTAGAGGCCGAGGAAGCCCGCCTTGCGGATGCTGTCGACCTTGGCGCCCTTGCCCAGCGACGCCTCGACCGATTCCTTGAGCTTCGCCATGTCGTCGCCCTCGGCGTGCGCGGCGAAGACGAACAGGGCGGTCAGCGCGCCCAGCAGAATACGTTTGATCATGGAATCTCCAATGATGATGTCGTCATCCCATCGCGTAGCGGGCCAGCGCGTCGCGTACGAAGGGAAGCCGGTTGGTCAGGTCGAGGCCGAAATTGCGCAGCAGGGAAAGGGGCGTGCCGCGCGCTCCGAACAGCTTCTGCAAGCCGTCGGTGACCGATTGTAGCGCGAGCACTTCCTCCTTGCGGGACCGCTCGTAGCGGCGCAGCCAGCGTTCGTCGCCGCAGTCGATGTGCTCGGGGCAGGCGGCCAGGACCTCGGCCAGCACGCGCGCGTCCTGGAAGCCGAGGTTGATGCCGTGGCCGGACAGCGGGTGGATGGTGTGGGCGGCGTCGCCGATCAGCGCCAGGCGCGGCGCCACGGTGCGCGGCGCGCGCATCAGCCGCAGCGGGAAGGCCGCGGGTGGAGTGACGAGCCGCAAGCCGCCCCAGCGGCGCGCGCCGGCGTCCGCCACGCGCGCGCAGAACTCGGACTCGGGAAGCGCCAGCAGCCGCGCGGCATGCCCGGGCGCGGTGGCCCAGACGATGGACATCAGCTTGCCCGGCAGCGGCAGGTAGGCGAGCACGCCATCGTGGCGGAACCACTGGCAGGCGACGCCGGAAGGCGCGCGTTCGCATTCGAAGTTGGCGACGACGCCGTCCTGGTGATAGGGGCGGAAGCGGACGTCGATGCCGGCCGCTGCGCGCGTCCAGGAATCGGCACCGTCGGCGGCCACCACCAGCTTGCCAGAGATGCTGCGGCCGCCGTCGAGCGTGAGCCGCGCGCTGCGCTCGTCGATCGCCAGCGCGGAGGGCTTGGCCGGGCACAGCAGGGTGAGGTTCGCCTGCCGCTTGGCCGATTCGGTCAGCTCGCGCTGCATCAGCGAGGATTCGAGAATCCAGGCGAGCGCCTCGACGCCGCTCGCCGCGGCGGAGAAGTCGAGCCGGCCGCCGCGGTCGCCGGAAATCTCCATGGCGTCGATCGGCGCGATGCGCGAGGGATCGAGGTGGCGCCAGGCGCCGATGGCATCGAGGAAGCGCCGGTTGGCGGGGCTCACGGCGTAGATGCGCGCGTCCCAGCCCTCGATGCGCTGCGGCGCATGGCCCTCGACCAGAGCCACGCGCAGGCGCGCGGTGCGCAGGGCAACGGCGAGCGAGAGGCCGGCGAGCCCGCCGCCCACGATGATGACGTCGAAATCCATGGGGCAGCAATGCTACCCGAGTTTGGCGGCCTCCCCCCACAGCCGCGACATCTGGATCGGGAAATCGACCTTGTCGATGGTGAGCACATCGACGATGCGGAAATCCTCGCGGATGGTCTTTCGTTTCGCCGGCACCGCCAGCGCGGTGCCGTTCGCCCCCAGCAGCGAGAAGGCGATCGGCGTCTCGGCGCTGTCGGTCGCCTCAACCACCACGGCGGTCTCGCCGTTGTGCAGGCGCACGACGGTACCGGGCGGATGCAGGCCGACGGAGCGCAGCAGCCCGGCGGCGACGGCGGGATCGACCTCCGTGCCCTGCTGCGCGAAGATGTCCTTCAGCGCGACGCGGGGCGCGCGCGCCGCCCGGTAGCCGCGCGACGAGACTTCGGCGCAATAGCGGTCGGCCAGGCCGACGATCTTGGCGCAGGGTTCGATCTGGGCGGCACCGAGCCCCTTCGGATGGCCGCTGCCGTTCTCGCGCTCGTGATGCTCCGCGACGCAGCGCAGCCACAGCGGATCTTCGACGCCCAGCTTGCGCAGCCGCTGCTCGCTCTGCTCGGGATGGGCGGCGATCAGCGCATGCAGCTTGTCGTTGAGCGGACCCTTGACCTGGTTCAGCTTGTCCTGGACTTCGTACATGCTGAGGTCCATGGTGAGCGCGGCGCAGGCCATGGTGAGGATCTTGTCCTCGGGCAGTCCCATGGCGCGTCCCATCAGGTCGGCCACCACCGCGGTATCGACATGGTGGCGCACCATGTAGCCCTCGTCCTGCAGCAGGAGGACGGCCGCGATCGAAACGGCGGGACTGGCGTGGCAGGCCGAGTCGACCAGCTGCGCGATGCGCCGGATGCGCGCCGGGAAATCCTGCGCGTCCGCCACGCCCATCACGGTGCCGAACAGGCGGCGCGCGTCGGTCAGGTATTGCAGCGCGCTCGGCTTCCGCGTGGCCTCGGCATCGGCGCCCGCGAGGTATTCCTCGCTGTCCTGCTCGTTGAGGTAGATGCCTTCCTCGACCAGCCGCTCCAGCGCGTGCTGGGATTCGATGACGTGGCCGCGGCGCAGCAGCAGCACGCCGTCGACGTCGAAGACGTTCCACGGCATCGGCTGCCCGACGTTCAATTCGCTTGCGAGGATGCGATGACGGTCCGCCACGGCCGGCCCCTGCCCGATGGGTGGTTTCATATTACATCGGGATCGGGCGCGGCTGGGCGCTCGCGAAGCCTGCAATACCGGATCGGGGGTATTGCCGGGGAGGCGCCGTTCCTTTGGAATCGCTTGCCCGCCTCTCAAGCACCGGGAACGCCCGTGAAGCTCGAACTCAACGTCAGCCTCAACCAGTTCGTATTCTCCCTGTCGCAGGCCCTCGACCTCATCAATCCGTCGATGGCCGACCATCACAAGCGCGTCGCCTACGTCGCCCTGCGCATCGCCGAGGCGATGGGCATCGCCGGCCGCGAGAAGGAGGACCTCGTCATCGCCGCGGCGCTGCACGACGTCGGCCAGCTGCCCGACCAGTGCGGCGGCGCCGACCACGCGCTGTCGTCCGCCTGCAGCCTGCGCGGTCCGCACTTCGGCTTCCAGCTGCTGCGCAAGTTCAAGCCCTTCGAAGGCGCCGCCGGCATCGTGCGCTTCCACTGCCTGACCTGGGCGGACGGCACCAACGACGGCGCCCAGCAGGCGCGGGTGCCCGTGGGCAGCCACATCGTGCACCTGGCGAACCTGCTGGACGGGCTGATCGACCGGCAGCGGCCGGTGCGCTGCCAGGCCGCCGCCCTTTGCGCGCAGATCGCGACGCAGCGCGGCACGGTGCTGATGCCGCGCGCGGTCGACGCCTTCCTCAAGGTCTCGGCCAACGACGCCTTCTGGCTGGACCTCGACAGTCCCAACCTGCTGGCGATCATCGAGGAGCGCATGCTCTTCTCGTCGATCGAGCTCGACATCGACGGCATGCAGGATTTCGCCGAGCTGCTGGCGCAGATGATCGACTTCCGCAGCCGCTTCACCGCGACCCATTCGGCGGCGGTCGCCGCGACGGCGGCGACGCTGGCGCAGCTGATGGGCTTCCCGGGAGCGGACTGCCGGCGCATCCAGATCGCCGGCTGCCTGCATGATCTCGGCAAGGTCGCGGTGCCGTCCTCCTGCCTCGACAAGCCGGGCAAGCTGAACGACGAGGAATGGCTGCTGGTGCGCAGCCATCCGTACTACACCTACCGCATCCTCGCGCCGATCAGGGGGCTGCAGGACATCGCCCGCTGGAGCGGCTACCACCACGAGCGGCTGTGCGGCGGCGGCTACCCCTTCGGCGGCGACACCTCGGTGATTCCGCTCGAAGCGCGCGTGCTGTCGCTGGCGGACGTGTTCACCGCGCTCACCGAGGACCGGCCGTACCGCAAGGGACTGGAGAAGGACGCGGTGCTGGACATCATGGCGCGCATGGTCGAAGCCTTCGAGGTCGACCACAACGTCTTCCGCGTGCTGGTGGACCACTACGCCGACGTCGACCGCGTGCGGCGCGCCGCCCAGGAGACGGCCGCGCGCGAGTACCGCAGCTTCATGGACGGCCTGGCGGTGCTCGATCTCTCGGGAGCGCGCGCCGCCCACGTCGCCTGGAAGCAGCGCCTGCGCAGCTATCTCGACGGACAGGGCCCGCTCGAACGCGAGCGCATGGTCAGCCACCGCGAATGCGATCTCGGCCGCTGGTACCACGGCGACGGCCTGCTGCACTACGGGCACATCGCCGAGCTGCGCGATCTCGAGGCGCCCCATCGCGAGCTGCACGAACTCATCGGCACCCTGGTGGAGCACAAGGAGAGCGGCCGCGGCGAGGAGGCCGAGCGTTGCTATGCGCAGGTCGAGCCCATTTCCCGGCGCATCGTCGGGCTGCTCAATGCGATCGAGCACAAGGCGGCGAGGGCGACGGAAGCGCGGCGCGCTTGACGCGGAGCTGCTCTTGCGATTGTCCTAAAGGAATAGTAGGCTGCGACCCGAGGAGCAGGCCGAGCGATCCGCCTGAAGAACGACAAACGGGGCTCACCGGAAATGGAATCCAAGAAAGGGCGCAATCGTCCCGCATCGCCGATCCCGAGCGGGGAGATCCGGGGCTCGATGCTGATCGGACTGGTCGAGGCCTTCAAGAACATCCACGCCATCTCCGGCGACGAGGCGGCCGACATGGTCGAGGGGCTCGACTCGGCCGGCTGGTATCCGATGTCGTCGTTCTTCGATGTGCTGGACGAAGTCCGCTGCGACGACATCGACGACGGCCCGCTGCTGTTCCGCGCCGGCATGGCGGTGGCGGAGGATTGGTACCTGAACGGCGATGGCCGCCGCAGGGTGGCGGGCGCCAGCGACTTCCTCCGGCTCCAGGCGAACAGCGGCGGCTACGAGTCGGTCCACCGCGGCCAGCGCGAGGACATCGGCTGGCTGGACCTGGTCGAGCTGGACGAAGCGGCCGGCCATGCGAAGATCGTCTGCGTCACGCCCTATCCGACGGAATTCGAGCGCGGCATCATCCACGGCGGCACCCTGATGTGCGGCGACGTGCAGTTCGTGCAGGTCGACTCCGAGGAGGAGCCCTACAGCGACCACCTGTCGAAGAAGACGCTGACCGTCAGCTTCCGCAGGAAACCCGACGAGCGGATCGACGCGGCGCTCGACGCCGAGCTCGACCGCCTGTCGCCCGAGCGGCCGGTCGAGCTTTCCGCGCCGCTGCAGGAAGCGCTGGTCTGGCGATTGAAGGGCGTGGAGGCGCAACTCGCCATCGAGCGCTCGTTCCATCGGCAAAGCAACCTGCTGCTCGCGCGCGCCGCACGCGACATCCGCGAACTCACCCAGAAGCTCGACGAGCTTGCGCACCACGACGAACTGACCGGCCTGTGGAATCGCCGTGCCATCCTGCGGCGCGCGGAGACGCTGCTGGCGCTCGGCGCGCGTCACCGCTGGCCGACTGCCTTCATCGTGATCGACATCGATCATTTCAAGCCGATCAACGACACCTGGGGCCATGCACTCGGCGACGAGGCGCTCAAGCTGATCGCGGCCGTGCTGCGCGACCGGCTGCGCGACTCCGATCTGCTCGGGCGCATCGGCGGCGAGGAGTTCCTGGTGATCCTGCCGAATGCGGGGGTCGAAGGCGCCCGCGTCGCGGCGGAAAGCCTGCGCGCCGAAGTCGAGAAGCAGGCGCTGCTGTCGCCGGTCGGCGGCCGCATCCCGCTCACCGCGAGCTTCGGCGTCGTCGTCGCCGCGGGCGATCCCACCCACGACATCGGCGAGTACATCCGCCAGGCCGACCAGGCGATGTATCAGGCCAAGCGCGAGGGGCGCAACCGCGTCGTCTGCTTTACCGGCTGAAGCGCGTCAGCGATACGCTTCGGCGCAGGCCATCACCTTGCGGCTGTCCTCGAAGCGCAGGCAGCCGCGCGCGTCCTGTCCCGATCGCGTGCGCATCGCCTTGGCCGGCGTCGAGGCTGGCGCAGGCGCCGCTGCGGGGGCTGCCTGCGGCGGCAGCGCAGCGGGGGCTTCCTGCGGCTGGACCTTGTGCGCGGTGGCCGCCGCCGGGGCGGTCGCGCCGCACTTCATGGCGCCGGGCTTGGCTTTCGCTTGCGCCATCTTGACCATGCCCTGGCCGATGGCGGTCGCACCCGCGGCGAACTCCGCCGTCAGCGCATCCTTGACGATGCCCATGAACCAGCGGCTGTCGGGCGCCTGATAGGTCTTCACGTACTCGCCCAGGTCGGCGTCGGAAGCGCCGCGATACGTGAAGGCCATCATGGCCTGCACCGTGTTCTGCACCCCCCGCTTGATCTGCGGGCGCTGGCGCTCCAGCCCGCCGATGTCGGGCGCCTTGTCGCCGCAGCCGGCCGCAATGGCGCGCACCATCGCCTCGGCATTGGCAATGGTGACGGCCACCGCGAGATCGCTGGTGCCGCTCGCTTCGTCGAGATCGCGGATCAGCTTGACCCGCGCCGGCGACAGCGGCTCGGTCGCGAGCTTGGCGAAGAAGGCCTGCACCGCCTGCGGCGCGGGCCGCTCCTTCTCGAGCGCAGCCATGCGCCGCGCCACTGGCGTGGACACGGTTGCCAGCACGCGGCGGAAGCGCGCCTCGTCGAAATTGGCGGTCAGCGCGCCCTTCACGCGCGCGGCGAAACCCTTCGCCGAGTAGCTCGTGGAAATCAGCGCGCGCATCCGCGCCTTGTCCTCCGCCGGCATGTTGGCCTGGTCGAGGCTCGGCTTGGCGCCGTTGGCCAGTTCCTCCGGCAGCCGCTCCATCTGGTCCGCCAGGCCGGAGACGGCGAGGATGGAATCGATCAGCGCGTCGCGCGCGGCATTCGGCGCGGCAGCCGGCTGGACTGCTGCGGCGGCGGGCGCC
>DASVZI010000131.1:0-20917 GCA_036391735.1 Rhodocyclaceae bacterium | reverse complement strand
AGGAGGTGCAGGCGGTCGCGCGCAAGTACTTCAAGGACGATACGCTGACCGTCGCCGTGCTCGATCCCCAGCCCATCGACGAGGCGGCGCAGAAGCGCGGCCCCGCCGTCCCGCTGAAGCCCTACTGAAGGAGCGGCCGTGATGAAGAAACTGACCACCGTCGCCGCCTTCCTTTGCGCGGCGCTTTTCGCTGCCGCTGCCCAGGCGGGCGTCAAGATCCAGCACTGGATGGCCCCGTCGGGCGCGCGCGTCTATTTCGTCGAGTCGCACGTGCTGCCGATCCTCGACGTCAAGATCGACTTCGCCGCCGGCGCCGCCTACGATCCGCCCGGCAAGTCGGGCCTGGCCGACCTGACGCGCAATCTGATCGATGCCGGCGCCGGCGGCATGGACGAGGAGACCCTGGCGGCGCGCTTCGTCGACCTCGGTGCGCGCTTTACCGGCAGCACCGACTACGACCGCGCCAGCCTGAGCCTGCGCACGCTGTCGGCGCCGGACAAGCGGAATGCCTCGCTCGATCTCGTCCGCACCATCCTGTCGCAGCCCACCTACCCGGACGGCCCGGTGGCGCGCGAGAAGACGCGCAGCATCGCCGCCATCCAGGACGAGGACACGCGGCCGGATGCCATTGCCGCCAAGCGCTTCGAGGCAGCCATCTACCCCGGGCATCCCTACGGCCTGACGCCGACGCAACAGAGCGTCGGCAGCATCGGGCGCGACGACATCGTGGCTTTCCACCGCGACTACTACGGTGCGCACCGCGCCTACATCTCGATCGTCGGCGACGTTTCCCGTGCCGAGGCCGAGGCGATCGCCCAGAAGCTGACGGACGCGCTGCCGCCGGGGCTGCCCGAGACGCCGCTGCCGCCGGTCACCAGCCCGGCGCAGACTACGCTGCGCATTCCCCACCCGGCGTCGCAAAGCCACATCCACGTTGGGCTGCCGGCGCTGAAGCGCGGCGATCCGGACTTCTTCGCCCTGCAGGCGGGCAACTACAGCCTCGGCGGCGGCGGCTTCGTGTCGCGGCTGATGAAGGAAGTCCGCGAGAAGCGCGGCTACGCCTACAGCGTGTATTCCTACTTCTCGCCGCGCAAGCTCGAGGGACCGTTCGAGATGGGGCTGCAGACCAAGCGTTCCCAGGCCGATGCTGCGCTCCAGGTGGCGCGGGGCGTGCTCGACGACTTCCTCGCCAAGGGTCCGACCGAGCAGGAGCTCGCGGCGGCGAAGAAGCACCTGATCGACAGCCTGGCGCTGGCGATCGACAGCAACGCCAAGCTGATCGGCTACGTTTCGATCATCGGTTACTACGGCCTGCCGCTCACCTATCTCGACGACTTCCCTGCCAAGATGCGGGCGGTGACCGTGGACGACGTGCGCGCTGCCTTCAAGCGCCACGTCAAGCCCGAAGACCTCGTCACGGTCATCGTGGCCACCGACGAGAAATGACCCGCCCACCCCCGGCCCGGCCCACGGCTGGCTTTGCACAGCCAGCCGGCTGCGGCGGCGCGGAGCGCTGCTCCGCGAAACCCCGCCTTCGCCCCTCGCGGGAGGGGAGCCCGCGAGCTCGCTTCGCTCGTTTGTTTGGGGAAGCCTGTTGGGATCCCCATCCCGGATGCCGCCTCCGGCGGCCCGGCGCTTCGCCTTGGGGCGGCCCGGCGGCGAAGCTCACGCTTCATCGTCAGCTGTTCCGTCTAATTCCATGAGCCGCCTGCGCATCACGGGCGGCGAATGGCGCAGCCGGCTGATCAAGGTCGTCGATGCGCAGGGCCTGCGGCCGACGCCGGACAGCGTCCGTGAGACGCTGTTCAACTGGCTGGGGCAGGACCTGTCGGGCCTCGATTGCCTGGATCTCTTCGCCGGCAGCGGCATTCTGGGCTTCGAGGCCGCTTCGCGCGGGGCCGCCTCGGTGACCCAGGTCGAGCGCGACCCGCGGGTCTTCGCCGCGCTGAAGGAAAACGCCTTGTCGCTGTCCGGCGACCGGATGGAGCTTGTGCGCGCGGATGCGCTAAAATTCACTGCTTCGGCCGAAAGTCAGAGCCGCCGCTATGACGTCGTCTTCCTCGATCCGCCCTACCGGCAGCAATGGCTGGAGCGGATCGCGCCGCATCTCGCGAAGCTGGCGAAGCCCGGCATGCGAGTGTACGCGGAAGCGGAGCACGCCGTGGAACATCTGGCGGACTGGCGCACGGTGAAGCACGGCCGGGCAGGACAGGTTTTCTACCATTTGCTGGAACGAGAATGAACATCAAAGTTGCCGTCTATCCGGGGACCTTCGACCCGCTCACGCGCGGGCACGAGGACTTGGTGCGCCGTGCCTCCAAGCTGTTCCAGCGCGTCGTCGTCGGCATCGCCGAGAGCCGCAGTAAGAAGCCCTTCTTCCCGCTGGAGGAGCGCATCGCCATCGCCCGCGAGCTGCTGTCCGGCTATCCGAACGTCGAGGTGCACGGCTTCGATTGCCTGCTGATGGACTTCCTGCGCCAGCAGGGCGCCAGCGTCATCATCCGGGGCCTGCGGGCCGTGTCGGACTTCGAATACGAGTTCCAGATGGCGGGCATGAACCGCAATCTCTATCCCGACGTCGAGACCGTCTTCCTGACGCCCGGCGAGCAGTACATGTTCATTTCGGCCACCATGGTGCGCGAAATCGCGTCCCTCGGCGGCGACGTTTCCAAATTCGTTCAGCCTCTGGTCGCCCAGCGGCTGGCCGATAAGTTCAACCCCCGTTAGAGAAGGAAGTAACCATGGCTTTGATGATTACCGACGAATGCATCAACTGCGACGTGTGCGAGCCCGAGTGCCCGAACAACGCCATTTCGCAGGGCGACGAGATCTACGTGATCGACCCCGCCAAGTGCACGGAATGCGTCGGTCACTTCGACACGCCGCAGTGCCGCGAGGTCTGCCCGGTGGATTGCATCCCGCAGGACCCCAACAACGTCGAGACGCAAGACCAGCTGATGGCGAAGTTCCAGAAGCTGACTGCCGGCAAGTAAGTCCCTCGGCGCGGCCCTTCCTGGGGGGGAGGCGGGCCGCGTTCTTCCATGCCTCGCAGCGGCTATCGCTGGCAGCGCGGGCAGAAATAGGTGCTTCGCTGTCCTTGCCGTATGAGCCGTATCGGCGTGCCGCAGACTGCGCACGGCAGACCGGCGCGGTCGTAGACGCGATGCCGCGCCTGGAAGCACCCCAGTTCCCCGTTCGCATGAGAGAAGTCCCGCAGACTGCTGCCGCCGGCCGCAATGGCCGCCCGCAGCGTCTTGCGCACGGCGGCTGCAAGCCTTTCCAGCCGTTCCGCCGAAATGTTTCCGGCGGCGCGCCGGGGATCGATGCCGGCGAGAAACAGGCTTTCGGACGCATAGATATTGCCGACGCCGACCACCAGGCCCGCATCCATCAGGCTCTGCTTGATCGACGCTTTGCGGCCATGCAGGGCGGCTTTCAGCCAGCGCCCGGTGAAACCGCGCGACAGCGGTTCGATGCCCAGCGAGGCCAGCAGCGGATGAACACGCGGATCGCCTTCGAGCCAAAGCAGCGCGCCGAAGCGTCGCGGATCGTGCAGCCGCAGGGCAATCTCGTCGAACACCAGGTCGACGTGGTCGTGCTTGCCGGGCGGCAGGCCGGCGGGCACCAGCCGCAGGCTGCCCGACATGCCGAGGTGCAGCAGCAGATGGCCAGAGCCGAGATCGAACAGCAGGTATTTGCCGCGCCGATCGACGCCAAGCAGCGTTTTTCCCGCGACGGTTTCGGTGCCCGGCAGCGGATAGCGCAGCGCCGGAACGCGCATGATCGCGCGCGTCAGCCGGCGTCCCGTCAGTGCGGGCGCGACGCCCCTGCGCGTCACCTCGACCTCGGGCAGTTCAGGCATGTCGACGGCCGTTCGAACCTGCTAACATGGCCGAATTGTATTGGAACACCCTTCCCTCCAACGTGGTGCAGATGAAACCGCGACTCCTCGTTCTTCTCCTGCTGGCCTGCGCCGGCATCGGCGCGGCCGGCGCCGACGAAGCTGCGCCGGGCGATGACGCGCCGGCGGCGGCCAGTTCCCCGGCGCTGCCCAACATTTCGCTGACGCCCCATCTGCTGCACGAATTCCTCGTCGCCGAAATCGCCGCGCAGCGAGGCCAGACGGCGCTGGCCGTCGGCAGCTACCTCGACATGGCGCGCAGCACCCGCGATCCTCGCGTGGCGAAGCGCGCCGCCGAGATCGCGCTGTTCGGACGCCGCTACGACGCGGCGCTCGAGGCAGCCCGCATCTGGACCGAGACCGAACCCGAATCGCAGCAGGCGCGCCAGATGCTGGCCGGCCTGCTCGCCGCCGCCGGCCGCAACGACGAACTCTCCGTGCAGATCGGCAAGATGCTCGCCGCCGCCGGCAAGGACGTCGGACCGGCGCTGCTGCGCCTCAACCGCGTGTTCGCGCGCAGCGCCGACAAGGTCGCCGTGCACAAGCTGATCGACCAGGTCACGGCGCCCTACCTGGGCATCGCGGAAGCCCATTTCGCGCGTGCCATCGCTGCCTACGAAGCGCAGGACCTGATCGCCGCGAGGCAAGAGATCGATCGCGCGCTGTCGCTGCGCCCCGATTGGGAGCAGGCCGCGCTGGTGCGTGCCCAGCTCGCGCCGCACGATCCGCAGACGCTCGAGGACCTCGGGCGTTTCGTGGCCGCCAATCCGAAGGCCAAGGATGCGCGTCTAGCCTATGCGCGGGCGCTGGTCAGCGCGAAGCGCTACGAGGATGCGCGCAGCGAGTTCAGCAAGCTGCTGGCCGACAACCCGAACAACGGCGACGTCATCTACGCGGTCGCCGTGCTGTCGCTGCAACTCAACGATCGCTCGCTGGCGGAGGCGAACCTCAAGCGGCTGGTCGAACTCGGCTATGGCGAGGCGGACAGCGCGCGACTCTATCTCGGTCAGATCGCCGAGGAGCGCAAGGCCTGGGACGAGGCGATCGGCTGGTACGGGCAGGTCCAGGGCGGCGAGCAGTTCATCGCGGCGCAGCTGCGCCTGGCCGGTGTGCTGGCGCAGACCGGCAGGCTGGACGAGGCGCGCAAGCGGCTGCACGAGGCGCAAGCCAACAGCAGCGGCAGCCGCGAGCGGGCCCAGTTGGTGATCGGCGAAGCGCAACTGCTGCGCGACGCCGGCAGGAACCAGGACGCCTATGCCGTGCTCGAGGCGGGGCTGGCAACGCAGCCCGAGCAGCCCGAGCTGCTCTACGAGGCGGCGCTGGCGGCGGAGAAGATCGGCCGGCCCGAGGTGCTCGAACGCGACCTGCGGCTGCTGATAAAGCTGAAGCCCGACAACGCCCACGCCTACAACGCGCTCGGCTACTCGCTGGCCGATCGCGGGCAGCGCCTGGACGAGGCCCAGCAGCTGATCGACAAGGCGCTGGAACTGTCGCCCGACGATCCTTTCATCCTCGACAGCAAGGGCTGGGTGCTCTATCGCAAGGGCGATTCCGCGGCGGCCCTGGAGATCCTCAAGAAGGCCTTCGCGATTCGCCCCGATCCCGAGATCGCCGCCCATGTCGGCGAAGTGCTGTGGGTGCTCGGCCGCCGCGACGAAGCGGAAAAGGCCTGGGGCGAGGCCGCCAAGGCGAGCCCGGACAACGAGGCCCTGGCCGCCACCATCAAGCGGTTCAAGCCCTGAACGCGGCGCGCCGCATCTTCCTTGCCGCGCTGCTGGCGCTGCTGGCCGGCTGCCAGACCCTGCCCGCGGAGATCGGGCCGCGACCCGCGCGCGGCGGCATCCCATCCTTCTCCTTCGATGGCCGAGTGGCGGCTCGGCAGGACGAGCGGCGCCACTACGCCAACCTCTCCTGGCGGCATACGAAGGACCTCGACGACATCGTGCTGACGACGCCGCTCGGGCAGGGGGTCGCCGAACTCACGCGCGATGCCGCGGGGGCGCGGCTCAAGACGGCCGACGGGAAGTCCGTGGCGGCTGCCGACTGGGAAGATCTTTCGGCGCAGGTGTTCGGCTTCGCCCTGCCGCTCGAAGGCATGCCGCGCTGGCTGCTCGGCGACGTGGCGGCGAGCAGGACAGACGAGCGCGGCCGGCCCGCCGCGGCGCAGGCCGATGGCTGGGACATTCGCTACCTTGCGTACGAATCGGATGCGTCCGATGCGCTGCCGGTACTGGTGGAGTTCCAGCGCGGCGACATCGAAGTGCGCCTCAAGGTGGATGCGTGGGAGCTGCAATGAACGACTGGCAGCGTGAATGGCCGGCGCCCGCCAAGATCAACCTGTTCCTTCACGTCGTCGGCCGCCGCGCCGACGGCTACCACCTGCTGCAGACGGTATTCCGCTTCCTCGACTTCGGCGATGCGCTGAGCTTCGAGCCCCGGTCCGACGGCCGGATCGTCGCCGCGCACGCCTTGCCCGGCGTCGATCCGGAAACCGATTTGACGGTGCGCGCGGCGCGCAAGCTGCGCGATGCGGCGGGCGTGGAGGCGGGCGCCACCATCTCGCTGGCCAAGCGCATCCCCATGGGCGGCGGCCTCGGCGGCGGAAGCTCGGATGCGGCGACCACTCTGATCGCCCTCAACCGCCTCTGGGGCTGCGGTCTTTCCTCCGCTGAACTGCAGGCGCTGGGCCTCGCGCTGGGCGCCGACGTGCCGATCTTCATCCACGGCCGCAGCGCTTTCGCCGAAGGCGTCGGCGAGCGCTTCAGCGACATCTCCCTCCCCCCCGCGTGGTATCTGCTGACCATGCCGGATGCGGCGGTGCCGACCGCCGATATCTTCCGCGCCGCCGACCTCCGGCGCGACACGCCCGCCATGCGGGCGGCGGACTGGGTTCCGGGCGCGGGCCGCAACGATCTCGAGCCGGTCGCCTGCCGGCTCTATCCGGAGGTCGCGGCGCACTTGGCCTGGCTGCGGGAGCGGGCACCGGCGCGCATGAGCGGTTCGGGCGCGTGCTGCTTCGCGGAGTTCGAGGCCGAAGCCGCGGCCCGCGCGGCGCTGGCCGCGCTGCCGGCCGGGATGCGGGGTCTCGTGGCGCGCGGTATGGACACCCATCCTTTGTACGACGCAGCGCATTGACACGAACGGAGAAAACCCGGACAATTCGCCCCCTTTCGGAGCCCCGGCAATGGAGTTCCGAGTTGGGGAGTCGCCAAGCTGGTTAAGGCACCGGATTTTGATTCCGGCATGCGAAGGTTCGAATCCTTCCTCCCCAGCCAGACATTCCCCGCGGGCAGGCGATCAGCCTGCCCCATTCGTTTCCTGAGGCGCACATGGCCTTCGACAGCTTGATGGTTTTCACCGGCAACGCCAACCCGAAGTTGGCGGCCGACGTCGTGAAGCGGCTCAACATCAAGCTGGGCCGGGCGACGGTTGGCCGCTTCTCGGACGGCGAGATCACCGTCGAGATCCTCGAGCACGTGCGCGGGCACGACTGCTTCATCCTGCAGCCGACCTGCGCGCCGACCAACGACAGCCTGATGGAGGTCGTGATCCTCGCCGACGCGCTGAAGCGCGCCTCGGCCGGGCGCATCACGGCCGCCATCCCCTATTTCGGCTATGCCCGGCAAGATCGCCGCCCGCGTTCGGCGCGCGTGCCGATCACGGCCCGGGTGGTCGCCAACATGCTGCAGGCCGCCGGCGTCCAGCGCCTGCTGACGGTCGACCTGCACGCCGACCAGATCCAGGGCTTCTTCGACATCCCGGTCGACAACGTCTATGCCGCGCCGATCCTGCTTGGCGACATCTGGAAGCAGAGCCACCCCGACCTGCTGGTGGTCTCGCCCGACGTCGGCGGTGTGGTCCGCGCGCGCGCCATCGCCAAGCGCCTCGAATCCGACCTGGCGATCATCGACAAGCGCCGCCCCAAGGCGAACGTCTCCGAGGTGATGAACATCATCGGCGACGTCAACGGCCGCACCTGCGTCATCATGGACGACATCGTCGACACCGCCGGCACGCTCTGCAAGGCGGCCCAGGCGCTCAAGGACAACGGCGCCAAGCGGGTCGTCGCCTACTGTACCCATCCGGTCCTGTCCGGCTCGGCCGTCGCGCGCATCAGCGATTCCGCGCTGGACGAACTGGTCGTCACCGACACCATTCCGCTGCGCGAGGATGCGCGCAACTGCCCGCGCATCCGCGTCGTGCCGATCTCCGGCCTGCTGGCCGAGACCCTGCTGCGCATCAGCAACGAGGAATCCGTTTCCTCGTTGTTCATGGATTGAGAATTCGCCGCGGGCAACCGCGGCATAACCCAGCCGTCTGGTCGCGGACGGCTATTTACTGGAGCCTTAAATGCAAATCGAATTCAACGCGAAACAGCGCGAAGCGCAAGGTACGGGTGCGAGCCGCCGCCTGCGCACCGCTGGCCGGGTCCCCGGCATCCTCTACGGTGGCGAGGGCAAGCCCCAGTCCATCGAGATGGATCACAACGAGATGTTCCAGGCGCTGCGCAAGGAGGCGTTCTACTCCTCCGTGCTGACCATGAACATCGACGGCCAGAAGCAGATGTGCCTGCTGCGCGACGTGCAGCGCCACCCCTTCCGCCAACTGATCCTGCACCTCGACTTCCAGCGCATCGACGCCACCCACAAGATCCACCAGAAGGTGCCGCTGCACTTCGTCAACGCCGACGTCGCGCCGGGCGTCAAGCTGTCCGGCGGCATGGTGCAGCACATCATGTCCGACATCGACGTCAAGTGCCTGCCGAAGGACCTGCCGAGCTTCATCGAGGTCGACCTCAAGGATCTCGAGAGCGGCCACTCGCTGCACGCTTCGCAGCTCAAGATGCCGGCCGGCGTCGAGCTCGTGCTGCACAAGGGTGAAGATCCGGTCGTCGCCACCGTGGTGGTGCGCGGCGGCGGTTCCGCGTCCGAGGAAGTCGCCGAGGCCGCTCCGGCCGAAGCTGCGCCCCCGCCCGCGCCCGAGAAGAAAGAGAAGAAGTCCGAGAAGACCGACAAGAGGTAACTCTTGCAGGCCCCTCTGCGGCTCGTTGTCGGCCTCGGCAATCCCGGGGCCGAATACACCGAAACCCGGCACAACGCCGGGTTTTGGTTTTGTGAGCGCCTGGCGCGCGAGCTCGGCGTGAGCTTCGCCAGCGAATCGCGCTACCACGGCTGGCTGGCTTCCGCCCGGGCCGCCGGCATCTGGCTGTTGATGCCGGCGACCTTCATGAACGACTCCGGCCGCGCGGTGCGCGCGCTGGCGCAGTTCTACCGCATCCTGCCGTCGGAAATCCTGGTGGTGCACGACGAGCTGGACATCCCGCCCGGCCAGTCGCGCCTGAAGTTCGGCGGCGGACTGGGCGGCCACAACGGCCTGAAGAGCATCAGCGCGCACCTGGGCACCAACGATTACTGGCGCCTGCGGCTCGGCATCGGTCATCCCGGCGACCGCAACGACGTCGTCAACTACGTGCTGAAGCCGCCGCGCCGCGAGGAGGCGGACGAGATCGACCAGGCCATCGACCGCGCGCTGGCGGCCTGGCCGCAACTGGCGAAAGCCGACTTCAGCGCGGCGACGCAGAAGATCAATTCGAAGCCGGCGGCACCCAAGGCGGAAAAGCCGGCCGAACCGAAAGAAGGAAAGTCATGAGTCTGAATGGCGGTGCTCTGGGCGTCTTCGCGATCGCGGGATCGCTGATCCTTGGCGCCTGCGCGACGACACCGACGCCGCTCGGCGAGGCGACCGTGACGCCGGCCGAACGCGTGTTTCATCGCCCGCCAGTGGGCAAGCCGACCGGCACCGCGGTGTTCATCCGGGACCGCGGGATGGCCGGATCCGCCGTCTATCAGAACCTGTCGATCGATGGCGAGAGAGCTGCCGCAATCGACGTGGGTGAGAAGGCGACGATTCAAGTCACGGCCGGGGAGCATGTGTTCAGCATCATCCCGACGGATCCGTTCGGTACTCATGCCGAGTTCTCGATCGATCAGAACATTGAGGCCGGTCGCACGTATTACTATCGCGTCCTGACCGACGGCAACACCTTGAGTACGCGGATACAACGAATAGTCGGACGGTCCCTCGAGTAGCACCGGGACGATCAGCGCAAGTGATTATCAAAGGAATTCCATGAGTCTCCAATGCGGCATCGTCGGCTTGCCCAATGTCGGCAAGTCCACCCTCTTCAACGCGCTGACGAAGTCCGGCATCGCGGCGGAGAACTATCCGTTCTGCACCATCGAGCCCAACGTCGGCATCGTCGAGGTGCCCGACCCCCGGCTGGAGGCGCTTTCGAAGATCGTCAAGCCGCAGCGCGTCCAGCACGCGATCGTCGAGTTCGTCGACATCGCCGGCCTAGTTGCGGGCGCCAGCAAGGGCGAAGGCCTGGGCAACCAGTTCCTCGCCAACATCCGCGAGACGGACGCCATCGTCCACGTCGTGCGCTGCTTCTCCGACGACAACGTGGTGCACGTGGCAGGCAAGGTCGATCCGATTTCCGACATCGAGGTGATCGACACCGAGCTCGCGCTCGCCGACCTGCAGGCGGTGGAGAAGCAACTGGTGCGCTACAGCAAGCAGGCCAAGTCCGGCGGCGACAAGGAAGCCAAGATCATCGTCGCCGTGCTGGAGAAGTGCCTGGCGCAGCTCAACCAGGCCAAGCCGGTGCGTGCCATCGATTTCTCCAAGGAAGAGCGCGCCACCCTCAAGCAGTTCTTCCTCATCACGGCCAAGCCCGTGCTCTACGTCGCCAACGTAAAGGACGACGGCTTCGAGAACAACCCGCACCTCGAGGCCGTGCGCGCGCACGCCGCGCAGGAGAAGGCCGAAGTCGTCGCCATCTGCGCCGCCATGGAAGCCGAGATCGCGGACCTCGCCGACGACGAGAAGCAGATCTTCCTCGCCGACATGGGCCTCGAGGAGCCTGGCCTGAACCGGCTGATCCGCGCCGCCTACCACCTGCTCGGACTGCAGACCTACTTCACCGCGGGCGTCAAGGAAGTGCGCGCCTGGACCATCCACGCCGGCGATACCGCGCCCCAGGCGGCGGGCGTGATCCACACCGACTTCGAGCGCGGCTTCATCCGCGCCCAGACCATCGCCTACGACGACTTCATCGCCTGCGGCGGCGAGCAGGGAGCCAAGGAAGCCGGCAAGATGCGTGCGGAAGGCAAGGAATATGTCGTCAAGGACGGCGACGTCATGAACTTCCTGTTCAACGTCTGAGTTCGATTTTTCGAAGCCGCGGGAGGAAGGCTTATGAAGGACTTCTACAACAAGGCGTACCAGATCGATCATCCGCATCAATATGGCGGCGGTGAGCGAGGGATGCCCGAGCGGACCGCCCTGCTCACTGAAAGGACCGCAGAATGGCTAAAGTCGGTGGGTTTGATGAACCGGCGAGA
Organism: Rhodocyclaceae bacterium; assembly: GCA_036391735.1. GTDB lineage: Bacteria > Pseudomonadota > Gammaproteobacteria > Burkholderiales > Rhodocyclaceae > Nitricoxidireducens. Next base: position 9,613 of record DASVZI010000131.1, on the reverse strand, counting down.
TGCGAAGATTCTCGAGATCGGTTGCGGAATGGCCTACCTGTCGAAGATCCACCCAGGATGGAACGGGGCCGAGTATTCGGCGACAGCCGTCGATCTCGTCAGGCAGCGTGACGGGCAGGACATCCCCATCTCGGAGCAGGATGCTCAATGCCTGCAGTATGATGACGAGACATTCGACGCAGTCTACTCTTGGGCAGCACTGGAACACGTGCCAGACCCGGACAAGGCTTTCAATGAGATCGATCGGGTCCTGCGCATTGGCGGTTTTGGCCTTGTTGCGCCTGCATGGAACTGCAGGTCCTGGACGGTAAAGAAGCTCGAACAGCGGCCAGTGTCAGAGCTTTCGCTGCTCGAGCGGCTTGAGCGAGGGTCGATCCCGCTTCGCGAGCATCTGGCCTATCGCGCGCTCGCCGCCTTGCCCGCCCGGTTGCGGGGGGAGCTTGCGCTGCTTCTTGGAGGCGGTGCGCCGATGAGGTTACGGTATCGACCTCTCCATCCTCGCTGGGATCTGATCGAGCAATATGGGCACGAGTCGGACGACGACGCTGTTGCGGACATTGATCTTCATGCCGGCATCTGCTTCTTTCGCAGCAGAGGCTACGACATCATTTCGCATGGCGGTTTCGTTAAGCGCTTCACCGCGCGGCATGAACCGCTCGTCGTTCGGAAGGTGCGCAGAACGGAACCTGCAGGGTAGTGTAGGCGAGAGACGACAAGCCCCTCGAGCAGGTCTACTTCCTTAGGGACACCTTCACGGCGGCGCCCAGCGGCGGGCGCAAGCCGCTGCCCGGCTCGATGCCTTCGAGGCGGCCCACCGCCTTCTCGATGTCGCCGACGCGCTCCGAAGCCTGCGGATGGGTCTTGTAGAGCGAGGCCAGCGCGTTGGCGTCCTGCTTGAGTCCGGCGAGCCGCTTCATGAACAGCACGCAGGCGCCGGCATCGTAGCCGGCGCGTGCGGCCAGCACCACGCCGTCGCCGTCGGCGTCGCGCTCGGAGCCCCGGTCGAGCGATCGCGTGAAGATTTCCGCACCCTGGCCGATCAGGAACTGCTTGGCCTGTCCGGCGGCGGAGCCCTGCTGGACGCTGGAAAGCGCGTTCGATCCCGTCTGGATGAGGATGTCCTTCTGCAGCAGCGACAGGTGGTGCTTGCGCACGATGTGGCCGATCTCGTGGCCGAGGACGCAGGCGAGCTCCGCCTCGTTGGCGAGCAGCTTGAGCGTGCCGGTGGTGACAAGCACGGCGCCGCCGGGAACCGCGAAGGCGTTGATCTGATCGGAATCGACGGCAGCGAAGCGCCAGGGCAGGGCGGGGCGCTCGGACTGCATGGCGACCCACAGCCCGACGCGGTTCAGGTAGCGCTGCAGCGCCTCGTCGCGGACGATCTTGTATTCGCCGAGCGTCTGCGCGGCGACTTCCTTGCCGACGGCGATCTCGTCGGCCTCGCTCATCGAAGCGACCTGCTGACTCTTGGCGACGCCCTTGACGGTGTCGAAAATGGCGTTGAGGTTGATGCTGGTCTGGGCGTAGGCGCCGTTCGAGAGCCAGGCGCAGACCAGGATGAGGACGATGCGAATCATGGCGTGCCTCCCTTCAGCGAGCCGTCGGCAGCTTCCGTCTTCGCTGCATCCGCCTTGCCCAGCGTGGCGGGGCGGCTGGCCAAGCCGGTCTTCCTTGCCAGCGCTTCGGCCTCGGCAGTCGTGGCGGCCCAGCCTTCCATCAGCTTGTAGTCTTCGGTGGCCGCCGGCGCCGCGGCGACGTTGTCCTTCTCGTCCATGCCGCGCACGCCGATGACGGCGGTGGCGCCCTGCTGCTGGGGCTGTTTCCGCGCGCCGCCGCCCTGGAGGGCGTTGGTCATCGAACGGAACAGGTCGGAAAACTGGGCGTCGGCGGACGCCGCAACCGAAAGAAAGATGATCCCTGCAAGAATTCGCCGCATTCTCCGCCCCTCCTCAGGGCCGGAGTATAGAACCCAATCCGGGTTCCCGCGACGATCAGGCCGCTTCGCCCTGCTGGCCTTCCTGAGCTTCGATTTCCTTGCGCACCGCGTCCATGTCGAGGGCGCGCACCTGCTGGACGATCTCGTCGAGCGCCGCCGGCGGCAGCGCGCCGGCTTCGGCGTAGAGGATGACCTGCTCGCGGAACACCATCAGCGTCGGGATCGAGCGCACGTTGAAGGCGGCGGCCAGTTCCTGCTGCTCTTCGGTGTTCACCTTTGCGAAGCAGACGTCGGCGTGCTTGTCGGACGCAGCTTCGAAGGTCGGCGCGAAGGAACGGCACGGGGCGCACCATGACGCCCAGAAGTCGATGATGACGATGTCGTTGCTCGAAATCGTCTCCTTGAAGTTTTCCTTGGTAAGTTCGACAGTTGCCATGCCATTCTCCTGATTCAATTTGCGGGGCATGCTACCCGTTTGCCCCAGGCCGTGGTATCAATCGCACCGATGAAGCAATTGAATCGGTATCGGGGCCGCTTCGCGCCTTCGCCCACCGGTCCGCTGCATTTCGGCTCGCTGGTGGCGGCGCTCGGCAGCTGCCTGGAGGCGCGCGTCCGCCAGGGCGAGTGGCTGCTGCGCATGGAAGACGTCGACGAGCCGCGCTGTTCCCCGGGGGCGGCGGAAGACATGCTGCGCACCCTCGAGCGTCTGGGGTTCGAGTGGGACGGCGAGGTGATGGTTCAAAGCCGGCGCAAGGCCCGCTATGGCGAACTGCTCGAGCGGCTCAAGGCGGCCGGGCTGGCCTACCCCTGCGGTTGCACGCGCCGCGAACTGGCCGACTCCGCGCTTGCCCCGGACGGCGCCGCCATTTACCCGGGCACTTGCCGGAACGGCCTGCCGGCCGGAAAGTCGCCGCGGGCCTGGCGGCTGCGCGTCGGCGAGGCGGTCGTCGATTTCGAGGACGCCATCCAGGGCCGGGTCCATCAAGAGCTCGGCACGGAGGTCGGCGATTTCGTGCTGCTGCGCGCCGACGGCTACTTCGCCTACCAGCTGGCGGTCGTGGCGGACGATGCCGACCAGGGCATCACCCACGTCGTGCGCGGCGCCGACCTGCTCGATTCGACTGCCCGCCAGATCCGCCTGCAGCGCTGCCTCGCCTTCCCGACGCCCGGCTACGCGCACCTCCCGGTGGCGGTGAACGGGCGCGGCGAGAAGCTGTCCAAGCAGACGCTGGCCGCCGCCGTCGATGAGCGCGCGCCGGCGGAAGCGCTGTGCGCCGCGCTGCGCTTCCTCGGCCAGGAGCCGCCGCCCGGACTCGGCGATGCCGCCGCGGTATGGGGCTGGGCGCTTGCCCACTGGACGCTCGACAGGGTCCCGCGGGTCCGGCAGGCGCCCGCGCCGGGCTGAGCCTTGCGCGGCGCAGCGGCGAACCGCATAATCGTCCGTCGACGTCCCAACCGCCGCGACCCCGATGCCAGCCATTCCCATTGATCGCCTCCAGCCGGGCATGTTCATCTCGCTCGAGACGCTCGGTTGGATGGACCATCCCTTCCTGATGAACCGCTTCCGCATCAGCAGCGCAAAGCAGATCGAGGCGCTGCGGGGAATGGGGCTGACCTCCATCGAATGGGATCCCGAGCGCAGCAGCAGCGGGCCTCTGCCGGAGCCGCGCGCGCCGGCGACCCGGGCGGAGGTCGACGTCACGGCCGGCGCGCTGCAGGCGATGATGCGCAACAAGCGCGACCGCATCATGCAGGTGCGCGAGCGGCGCGAAGGCATGGCGCGCTGCGCCCGGCTCTTCGAGCAGGAGACCGGCCTGATCCGCCAGATCCTCGACGAGGTCGAGAAGCGGCCCAACGACGCGCATGCGCACAGCCGCGCCATCGTCACCCGCACGGTGGGCAATCTGGTCAAGGCCGGCAGCGTGGCGGTGCACCTGGTCAATCTCAAGAAGACCGAGGGCGGCGCGCCCAACCATGCGATGAACGTGATGGTCCTGTCGCTGCTGATCGGCAAGGCGCTCGATCTGTCGGAAGAGGAGATGCGCCAGCTCGGCATGGGCGCGCTGCTGCACGACATCGGCCTCGTCGACATCCCCGCGCGCGTGCAGCGCAATCCGCACCGCACCACGGCGGAGGAGCAGTTCTACCGGGCGCACACCGGGTACGGATTGAAAGTGGTGGCGCCGATCCGCGACCTGTCGATGGCCGTCAAGAACGTCATCGCCTGCCATCACGAGAACTGGGACGGCAAGGGCTATCCGAACGGGCTGGCGGGCAGCAAGATTCCGAAGCTGGCGCGCATCGTCGCCATCGCCAATCGCTACGACAACCTGTGCAACCCGCTCGATCCCAAGACGGCGCTGGCGCCGGCCGAGGCGGTCTCCCACATGTACGGCTTCGAAGGCAGCGCCTGGGACCCCGACATCGTCGGCGCCTTCGTCAAGGCGCTCGGCGTCTATCCGCCGGGCACCTTCGTCACCCTGGCCGACGGCACCTACGGGCTGGTGATCGAATCCAACTCGCGCGACCTGCTGCGCCCGCTGCTGATGCTCTACGACGAGAGCGTCCCGCGCAACGAGGCTCTGCTGCTCGACATGAAGGAGTCCGACGAGAAGATCGCCGGCGCCGTCCTGCCGCGCAACGTGCCGCGCGAAGTCATCGAGTACCTGGCGCCGCAGGGACGAGTGGATTTCTACGTCGAAGGGCGCTGACTACTCGCGGTAGTCGTTGCCGCCGTAGCGCGAGAAGCCGATCAGCAGCCGCACCAGGCCGTAGGCGAACCAGCAGGCCAGGCGCATCGCCAGCGGCCGCTTCAGCACGTCCTCGGCCTTGACCTCCGTCGCGCCGTCGGTCATGGCGCGGCGCAGGCTGTCGCGCAGGCGGCGCGCGAACCCGGGGTCGTAGACCACCACGTTGGCCTCGCGTGCGAGCAGCAGGCTGAAGGGATCGATGTTGCTCGATCCCACGGTGGCCCAGGTCTCGTCGGCCACGGCCACCTTGGCATGCAGGAAGCTGCGCCGGTATTCGAGGATATGCACGCCGGACTTCAGGAGCGCGCCGTAGAGCGCCTGCGTGGCGTAGTGCAGCAGCAGGTACTCGACGCGGCCCTGCAGCAGCACGGTGACGACGACGCCGCGCTCCACTGCGTCGGCGAGGGCGCGGCGGAAGCGCCAGCCGGGCAGGAAGTAGGCGCTGGCGATGACCATCTCGCGCCTGGCCGAGGCGATCGCCTCGAGATAGGCCTCCTCGATGTCGCGCCGGTGGCCGATGTTGTCGCGGATGACGAAGGCCGCGATGGTGTCGCCCTTGGGCGCCACGTCGGGAAGCAGGTCGAGGGGGACGCGGTAGCGGTGGCGCAGTTCCGCCCAGCGCACGAGCTGCCAGAGATGGCGCGCCGCGCCGTGGATGTCGGCGAGCAGGGGGCCGCTGACGCGCACGGCGTAGTCGTAGCGGGGCGGCGTCTGGTGCGGCGTGTCCATGTCGTCGATGACGTTGATGCCGCCGACGAAGGCGATGCTGGCGTCGACCACCACCACCTTGCGGTGCAGCCGGCGCAGCCGGTTGCGGCGCATGCGCAGCGACGCAACCTCGGCCCGGTAGACGAGCACCTCGACGCCGTTCTCCTGCAGCATCCTGCCGAGTCCGCCCGCGAAGTCGCGCGCGCCGAAGCCGTCGACCAGCACGCGCACGGCGACGCCGCGCCGTGCCGCCGCGGCCAGCGCCGCAGCGATGCCGCGGCCCGTCTCGTCGGGCTCGAAGATGTAGCTTTCGAGGTGGACTTCCTTCTGCGCGCCGTTGATCGCCTCGAGCAGCGCCGGGAAGTATTCGCGCCCGCACTCGAGCAGGTCGACCCGGTTGCCGGTGAGGAATTTCTGCTTCACGCCGCCGGCGAGAGGAAGGCGGACAGCGCGGCGTGGTCGGAGATCTGCGACCACGGCGGGCCGAAATGGACGTGCGCCGATTCGATGCCGAAGCCGCGCACGTAGATGCGGTCGAGCCGCAGCACCGGGATGGCGCTCGGGAAGCTCTTCGGCGGCCGTCCGCCGACGCCGCCGAAGACCTCGATCATGCCCAGCCGCTCGGCCAGCTGGTCATGGGCACGGTTGCGCCAGTCGTTGAAGTCGCCGGCGATGATGAGCGGCGCATCGGGCGGCACGATGGTCTCGAGCTGGGTGGCGAGGGCGTCCATCTGCCGCCGCCGCGAGCGTCCGAACAGCGACAGGTGTACACAGACGCAGTGGAGCTGGCGCGGCAGGGCCGGTACGTCGATCGCGCAATGCAGGATGCCGCGCTTCTCGAAGCGCATGTGGGTGACGTCCTGGTTGTGCGAGGCGAGGATCGGGTAGCGCGACAGGATGGCGTTGCCGTGGTGACCGTGGTCGTACACCACGTTGCGTCCATAGGCGGTGGCGTGCCAGACGTCCTCGGCGAGGAACTCGTGCTGCGGCGCCTCCGGCCAGTCCTCGTGGCGCTCGGCGTGGATCAGGTGCATGCCCTGCACTTCCTGCAGGAACACGATGTCGGGCGTCAGCTCGCGCAGGCGCTCGCGCAACTCGTGCACGACCATGCGCTGGTTGAATTGGGAAAAGCCCTTGTGGATGTTGTAGGTGGCGATGTGGAGCGACGACATCAGCTGGCCGCCAGCATGCGCTCCAGCGCGACCTTCGCCAGCGCCGCCTCGTGCGCCGGCACGCTGATGCGGTTGACGACCTTGCGGTCCGCGAGGTTTTCCAGGCACCACGCCAGGTGCTGCGGGTCGATGCGCTGCATCGTCGAGCACATGCAGATGGTGTCGGCCATGAACTGCACGGTCTTGCCCTCGGGCTTCACCTCCTGCGCCAGGCGCTCGACGAGGTTCAACTCGGTGCCGACCAGCCAGCGCGTTCCCGGCGCGCCCTCCTTGACCGTCTTGAGGATGTACTCGGTGGAGCCGACGTAGTCGGACTTGCTGCACACCTCGAAGCTGCACTCGGGATGGGAGATCACGATGCCGTCCGGGTACTTGGCGCGGAAGCGGTCGATCTGCCCCGGCTGGAACATCTGGTGCACGGAACAGTAGCCGTGCCAGAGGATGATCTTCGCCTTCGCGATCTGATCGCGCGTCAGGCCGCCCATCTCGAGGTCGGGATTCCAGATGACCATCTCGTCCATCGGGATGCCCATCTTGTGCCCGCTCCAGCGCCCGAGGTGCTGGTCGGGGAAGAACAGCACCTTGTCGCGCTGCGCGAACGACCATTGCAGGATCTTCGGCGCGTTCGACGAGGTGCAAACGATGCCGCCGTGCTCGCCGCAGAAGGCCTTGAGGTCGGCGGCGGAGTTGATGTAGGTGACGGGCGTGACGTGCTGGTCCGGGTCGAGCACGGACGACAGCTCGCGCCAGCAGCGTTCGACCTTGGCTCGGCTCGCCATGTCGGCCATCGAGCAGCCCGCGGCCATGTCGGGCAGGATCGAGATCTGCTCGGGCCGCGACAGGATGTCGGCGACCTCGGCCATGAAATGAACCCCGCAGAACACGATGTACTCGGCCGCAGTCTGCGAGGCCAAGCGCGAGAGCTTGAGCGAATCGCCGGTGATGTCGGCGTGCCGATAGACGTCGGCGCGCTGGTAGTGGTGGCAGAGCAGCACCACGCGCGAGCCCAGGCGTTCCTTGGCGGCGGCGATGCGCAGTTGCGCCTGCTCGTCGGCGAGCGCGTTGAAGGTGTCGAAACCGATGGGGGAAGCGGACATGGCTGGAAACGTGAACGGCGCCCTTCCGGCGCGGATGCGGCCTGCAATCTTATCATCGCGCAGCGAAGCGAAACCCGGCGGCCGGGCCCGTTCGCGGCGGCAGCCGTTTAGAATGCGCGCATGCCGGAAATCCCGATCCAATCCGCCGAGCCGATCAGCGAACAGCGCTACCGCGAGGGCCGCAAGGTCACCTGGGTCAGCGTCGGCGTCAATGTCTGCCTGACGATCCTCCAGATCGGCGTCGGCCTGCTGGCCCACGCGCAAAGCCTGGTGGCCGACGGCTTCCACTCGCTGTCCGATCTCGTCGCCGATTTCCTGGTGCTGGTTGCCAACTTCCATAGCCGCCATCCGGCCGACGAAGCGCACCCGTACGGGCACCAGCGCATCGAGACGGCCGCATCGCTGGCCCTCGGGCTGTTGCTGTTCGGCACCGGCGCCGCCATCCTCTGGTACGCGGCCGGCCGGCTCCAGCATCTCGACGTGCTCCCCGCCGTGGCGCCGTTGGCCTTCTGGACCGCGCTGGCGACCATCGCCGCCAAGGAAGGGCTGTTCCGCTACATGCTGCACGTCGGCGAGAGGCTGCGCTCGCCGATGCTGATCGCCAATGCCTGGCACGCGCGCTCGGACGCCGCGTCGTCGCTGGTCGCCGCCTGCGGCATCGGCGGCAGCCTGCTCGGCGTGCGCTGGCTCGATCCGCTCGCCGCGGTGATCGTCGGCTTCATGATCCTGCGCATGGGCTGGGAGTTCGCCTGGGAATCGCTGCGCGAATTGATGGACGAAGGGCTTTCGCCCGAGGCGCTGGAAGCGATCCGCGACACCCTGCGCGGCACGCCCGGGGTGCTGGATGTCCACGACCTGCGCACGCGGCGCATGGCGCACCAGGCACTGGTCGACGCCCACATCCGCGTCGACGGCCGCATCAGCGTTTCGGAAGGGCACCGCATCGCCGAGTCGGCGCGCCGGCGCATCGTATCCGCGCATTCCCACGTGCTCGACGTCCTGGTCCACGTCGACCCGGAGGACGATTCGCAGCCCGGCAAGATTTCATCGCTGGACCTGCCCGAGCGCGATGCGCTGATCGGCGAATTGCGGGACATGCTGGGGCTCGACGAGCGCGGCATCGAAAAGGCGGTGTTCCATTACCTGGGCGAGAAGGTCGACGCGGAAGTCTTCCTGGCGCCGCAACTGGCGCGCGACCCCGTAAGAATGGCGGAAGTCCACACGCGGCTCGATGGCGGCCTCGCCGGCAGCGCGTTCGGCCATATCAGCCTCCATGAGCGCATTGCACCAAGATAGGGCATTGCTTGTCGAAATAGCACCATGATGGTGCATCGGTTTGGGGCCGAAATCCCCGTTTGACTTTGTGGCACAATCCCTCACCCCGTTCGACCTTATGGCATACAAACTGCTATTGATGCCGACGAAGATTTTCCCGGATCGGGTCAACCCGGTTCGCTATCCATTCACCTGCTAGGAGAGCAATTCATGACGACGGCGCAAGATGTGGTCAAGATGATTCAGGAAAAGGAAGTCCGCTTCGTCGACTTCCGCTTCACGGACACCCGCGGCAAGGAACAACACGTCGGCGTGCCGGTCAGCGCCTTCGACATGAGCAAGTTCGAAGACGGCCACGCCTTCGACGGCTCCTCGATCGCCGGCTGGAAGGGCATCCAGGCTTCCGACATGCTGCTGATGCCGGACGCCGGCACCGCCTACATCGACCCGTTCATGGACGAAACCACGCTGGTCCTGACTTGCGACGTCGTCGAGCCGTCCGACGGCAAGGGCTATGACCGCGACCCCCGCTCGCTGGCGAAGCGCGCCGAGGCCTACCTGAAGTCCTCCGGCCTGGGCGACACCGCCTACTTCGGCCCCGAGCCCGAATTCTTCATCTTCGACTCCGTCGAGTGGAAGGTGGACATGTCCGGCGCCTACTGCAAGGTGTTCTCC
>DASVZI010000130.1:0-12034 GCA_036391735.1 Rhodocyclaceae bacterium | reverse complement strand
GTTCGCCGACGCTCCGCCGCTTGCGCGGCCCACGGCTCGCTTTGCACAGCGAGCCGGCTTCGGCAGCGCGGAGCAGTGCTCCGCGAAACCCTGCCTACGCCCCCCGGCCCGGATGAGACAAAGGCCCGGGCCTCCTCCTTTACCTGCGCGTCGGCGAACCCCCGCCACCCGTGGCTTGGCGTCCCGGCAAGCAACGGTCGCCGCGCTCCAATGGGCCGATGGGGTGCCCTGCTGCACGCAGGTAAAGGAGGAGGCGGACGCCTTATCGCCCTTGTCCGCCGGGGGACACGGAGTGCAGCAGGGCACCCCGTCGGCCCGGTTGGCCGACCACGAGTAAGCGATGATGATGTCCCCTACCAATTCGTGATGTCCGCGTTCTCCCCCGTCCCCCCCGGCGCACCATCCTTCCCGTACGACCACACGTCGTACTCCCCATGGTCGCCCGGACTCTTGTACTGGTAGGGATGGCCCCACGGGTCCATCGGCACGCCCTTCTTCAGGTACGGGCCACCCCATCCCTGGGTGCCGGGCGGCTGGGTCATCAGTGCATTCAGCCCCTGCTCCGTGGTCGGATAGTGGCCGGTGTCGAGACGGTAGGCATCGAGCGCCTTCTCCAGCGCATCGATCTGCGCGCGCGCCTCCTTGACCTCTGCCTTGCCGATCTGGCCGAAATACTTCGGGCCGACATAGCCGGCCAGCAGGCCGATGATGGCGACCACCACCAGCAGTTCAAGCAGCGTGAAGCCGAGCGGGCGCCGGGCGCCGCCCGTTGCGGTTGCCGCACGGATTCGGATCATGAAGGACGTCATCGGGGGTTCCCGCCCGCGACGCCGAACACCATGGGCGGCGCGCCGGCCTCCGCCGCACCGATGTCCGGCGCCGCGCCGGTGTAGTCGTCGTTGAAGTTCGGAATCCGCACGCCCCGGTCGTAGCCGGGACTGCCGGGGGCCAGTTGGTAGCGCCCCTGCGATTCGCTGGTCCAGCCGTTGCCGCTCGCGTAGATGGGCGTCGCCCTGATGCCGTGCGCGATCCGCGCGCCGGCGCGTCCGCTGTAGAGGTCGTTGGCGAAGTCGTTGTCCGGGCCTGCCTGCAGCACGGCCGGCGCCTCGCGCTTCCACACCTGCCAGAGGTTGTTGCGCGACACCGTGTTCCGAACCGGCTGCCGCGCACCCGTGCCCGAGATGCCGGAGGCGCCGCCGAGCCCGTGCCTTGCGCCCGGCATCCGGGCCTGCAGCATGGTGTTGTGGAACAGGTAGCGGCGACCCGCATGGAAGCCCGCCACCGTGCCCGACTTGGCGAACACGTTGCGGCGGTCGGCATCGGGCGAGGCCTCCTCCAGCTGGCGGCTGCGATCGAACACGTTGCGGAAGATGTAGATCGGGCCGACCGAGACGATGGTGCTCGCCACCCCGGTCGTGGTGTCGTTGCAGTAGTTGCCCCAGACGCGCACGTTGCGATCGCCGCCTTCGGCCTCGATGCAGTCGTCCCAGGCGTCCTCGATGCGGTTGCCGTAGATGTCCGAGTCGGCATTGGGGAAGCCGACGGTGGAGAAGTTCTCGGAACCGCCGAGCCCATCGTTGTAATAGTGGCCGGCGCTGCCGCGGATCTCGTTGTAGCGGATCACGTGGTTGCCGCCGCAGGAGTCGAACGACAGCGCCTGCGGGCCTGACGGGTGGCCCTCCGACCAGCTGTTGGCACCGTAGCGCGGATCGTGGATGCGGTTGCGCTGGACGACGACGCGCGCCATGCCCTGCGATTCGCAGACGCCGTGGATCCCCGAATCCTCGTCGACGCCGATGCGATAGCCGAGCCGGCTGGTCTTTCCGCCGTCGCGGCCCCAGCCGCTGATGTCGTTGCCCTCGATCACCACGTCGTGCGCGTTGTCGTCGAGGCGGATGGCGTCGGCCTGAGCGCCCTTCAGCACGAGGCCGCGCACGATGACGTAGGGCGCCGAGATCACGACGTCGTAAGGCTGCGCGTCCGCCACGTCGATGGTCGACGGCGCGGCGGGATCGCCGCTGTAGAGCACGTAGGCCCCGGGAGCGCCGCCCTCGGTGATGGCCAGCATGCGATCCGACGTGCCGGGCGGCAGCGCGATGGTCCGAGCCACTGGAAATGCCTCGGGCCAAGTGGAGATGCGCAGCCGGCGGGACGGCGCGCGGCCGGGCTGGCCCAGCTGCACCTCGTACTCGGTGCCCGGCGCGAGTCCCACGATGCTGCCGCGGCATTCGCGGTCGTGCGGGTCGTACCACATCGGCAGTGCCTGCCGCCAGGCGGCGTCCGCCGACTTCCGGTATTGCAGGGTGCAGCCGGCCCTGCCGGGATTCGTTCCCGGCTTCCAGTAGAGACCGATCGACTCGAACGTGGCGACGCCCCGCACACCGTCCGACGATAGGACCGGCGCCGGCGCGGGGCCCTGGGCCGCGGCACCGGAAGCGCCCGCCAGCCACGCGATGACCGGTGCGGCAGCGCAACGCGAATATCTCACCTTTGCTCCAAAGGCAAACATAGACGGCGAACATCGGCGCGAGTTCCGACGTCAGGGGCTGTTGACGACGTTGATGGTCTCCACGTTGAAATACTGCTGGTCCGCGACGAGCCGCAGCACATGGGTGCCGGCCGTCATGGCGAAAGGCGCCGTCGCCGCCGGCCGGAAGCTGCACCACGATCCGGTCATCGGCACCGTCACCGGCGATGCCACCTTGACGCCGTCGACCTCGACGTGGAAGGCGACGCTGGCCGTATAGTTGTTCGCGGCGTTGAGCTGCACGACGTAGTTGCCGCTCGCCGGCACGTTGATGGTGTAGTTCATCCACTCGCCGGTGGCGATGTTGTTCACCACGTACCCGGCGGTTGGCGTCGGATCGCAGGAGGTGATGATGTCCACCGCCTCGTTGGGCCGGTACTGGCCGCCGATGTTCGTCGAGGTCGTGTCGTTGTAGGCCACGCCCTGGCCGCCGACGTCGTAGTTCGCCGCCATGAAGGTGCTCGGCACGGCGATCGGCGTGCCGGCGAAGGGCTTTCCCTGGTAGGTGCTCATGTAGCTGGAGGCCGCCGGAGCGGCGGCGGCCGTTACTGCGACGGAGTTCAGGTTGAAGTAGGCCTGGTCGGCGAAGATCTTGACGACATGCTTGCCGGCCGTCAGGTTGAAGGCCGGCGCCGGCACCCATTGGAAGCTGCACCAGTTGCCGGTATTGGGCACCGGCACCGAGCCCGTCACCTTGGTCCCATCCACCTCGATGTGATAGGCCGGCTGCGCGTTGGCGTAGTTGTTGGAGGCGCGCAGCTGGAAGGTGTAGCTGCCGCTCGTCGCGGCATTCACCGTGTAGTTCATCCACTCGCCCGTCGCGAAGTTGTTCACGACATAGCCGCCGCCCGCGGGGTCGCAGGAGGCGACGATGTCGACGTCCTCGCCTGTGCGGTATTGGCCGCCGATGTTGCCGGGGGTCGTGTCGTTGTAGGCGACGTTCTGACCGCCGAGGTCGAAGTTCTCCGCTTCGAAGTTGCCGGGCAGCGGAATCGGGGTGCCGGTATAAGGCATCCCGGCGTAGGCGGCGGTTCCCGTCCCGGCGCCGGACGTCGTCCCCGTCGTGGTGCCCGTGGTGGTGCCCGTGGTGGCGCCCGTGGTGGCGCCGGTCGTGGTTGTGCCGATCGTCCCCGTCGAGCTCGTGCTGGTCGTCCCGGTGGTGGTCCCGGTCGTCGCGCCCGTGCTGCTGGTGGTGGTCGTCGAGGTCCCCGCCCCGGTGACGGAGATGGCGCCGCCGCCGATGGTGACGGTGGCGCTGCCGACGGCCACGGTCCACACGCCGTTGCTCTTGTTCGCGCTGGCGGCGACGTTGGTGCAGCCGACGTTCAGCAGGGCGATGAACTCCGCGCCCGTCTGGCTGACCGTGTAGAACTTGCCGTGCCACTGCGGCGCCCAGGTGATGCCGACCGGGTCGGACGTGAACTGATTGGTCTGGCTGAACTGCGTGCCGTTCGGCGCAGCCAGCATGGTGACGCACATCGTCTGGTTGCCGGCGGTGATCTGCGCCGTGCTGGCCGAGGTGTTGGTCATCTGGTTCAGGGCGTGGATGTTCCATTCCCAACTGTGGGGCGCCGGCGCGGAGACGTCGTCGTACACCACGATCAGGTTGGGGCGCAGGTAGATCAGCGAGCGCTGCGCCAGGCTGAGCACCCCGGCGTAGGCATTGGTGGCGTCGCCGCTCACCACGTCGTAGCCCGCCGTGCTGGTGAAGCTGGTGACGCCGCCGTAGACCATCAGGTTGCTGGCGTCGTAGAACTGCTGCCCCTTGCCGCCGTCGTAGGTGATGGCGTTCTTCGACAGCGTCTGGTGGTACCAGAGCCACCAGTGGTTGGTCTTGTAGTTGTCGTAGTAGCCGGATTCGATCGCCAGCCGCTGGCCGCCGGCGTTGACGACGAACTCGTTCTGGTCGGGGTGGCTGTGGTTGTAGGCGCCGTAGGGCGGCGGGCTCGACTTGAAGTACACCGACACGCGATTCGGATTCGACAGGTCGCTGTGCATCGCCGCCATGCCGACCGACTTGAGGTAGAGCGAGTTGGGCGTGCCCGAGGGGAACGCCTGGGTGCCGGAGAAGTCGGCCGGCGGCGCCATCAGGTACTCGAAGCGCGTCGGGTCCGCGTAGGTCAGGTAGTTCGCCTGCCAGCGCCCGAGCGGCGAAGGCGCCAGGTAGGTGTAGCCGAGGCCGTAGCGCGACTGGTGCTCCAGTTCGTTTTCCTCGTAGCCGTCGCCGAACTCGGTGGTGCCGCCGCTCATGCCCGGCGGGGTGAAGTAGGCGAACCAGTTGGCCCAGTTCTTCACCCAGGGCTTCTTCGTGACGTCGATGCCGCTCATGTTGCGCAGCTCGTAGAACAGGAACTCGAGTTCGCCCATGTCCCAGTTGCCCTGCGTGGTGGCGTTGGCGAAGCCGCTCTCCTCCCCGCCCCACGGATTGATGGCGTTCAGCGCAAGCGGCAGCGTGTTGGGCAGCCAGGTCTGGTTCGCCGTCGGATAGTCGCCGGCGATGATGCCCTCTAGCACCGGCAGGTACTCGAGCGTCTGGTTGCCGTGCGAATCGCGCGGCTGCTGGGCGATGCCGGCGCGGGTGCCGATGAAGGCGTTGTACATGAGCGACGTGCGGGCGGCGACCGAGTTGAGCAGCGTCCCCTGCTGGCTGGAGCTGAGCATCGGGTAGAGCCAGTCGTAGCCGATCGCCAGCACCCAGGCCAGGTAGCGTCCGGCCATGTCGTGCACGTAGTACGACGACTGGTCCGCGGAATCGGTGCTCCAGTTGCCCAGCACCATCAGCTTGGTGATGGCGTCGTTGCAGTAGGAGGCGCCGTAGTTGCTGAGGACGCAGGCCTCGATCGACTCGATGGCGTACTTGCTGTAGGTCCACACGTCGTCTTCGCTCGACGCCTGGGCGGGAAACGGCATGTTGAAATGCCCGCTGACGTCGTTCTCGACCTGGCTGACCGCACCGCTGCGCTGGCTCTCGATCGCCGACAGCGAAGCGGCATCGGGCATCGTGCGCGGATGACGCTTGTTGATGATCGTGTCGATGGTCGTCGGCATGTCCGGCACCAGGAAGGGCTGGGCCGACGAACTGACGACGAAAGTCCGGGTGGCGCTGGCGGCCCCGCCCGAATAGCTGACCGACCACTTGTAGATCCCGGCCGGCAGGACGCTCGCCCAGTTGGCCCAGTTCTGCACCGTCGCCTGGCTGTGCTGGGTGCCGTCGGGATAGGTCAGGGTCAGGGTGTAGCCGCCGCTGGTGATGACGTCGGGCCAGCGAAAGTCCGGCGGCGTCTGCTGCACCGTGTCGCAGTCGTGCGGACGGATGTCCTGCACCAGCGGATTGCTGGCGAAGGCGCTGGTCATCCAGTCCGATGCGGTGTTCGGGGTGCAGGTCTGCGCGCTTGCCGGCGCACCCGCAAGGAGCGCGGCCAAGACGACGCCGAGCACGGCGGCCGACCGGATGGAATCTCGAAAAGCGCTCACGGCGAGTCCCCTCTAAGGCAACTGAGGGTCACCATAGCAAGCGGCTTGCGATGCCGGCATGCGCCGGCCGGACTAGGCGCAGGGGCGTCCGGAAGGCCCTAGCAGGCGAAGCCGGCAGGCGCCTCGTACTTGAAGACGGCCATGTGGCTGCCGAAGACGTTGATGCCGAAACGATCCGCAACGCGGTCGGCGGCGGGACGATCCGCCATCTGCACGACGCACATCAACTGCGCCGGCGCGTCGCCGCTGGCCAGCACATCCGTCCTCACCACCGGGCCGCAGGGTTCGCACAGTCGCTGCAGCAGGCGCTGGAGCTCCGGCTCGGATGTTGCGGTGCGCAGCAATTTCTCCACGTCGGCGTGCATTCGGTCTCCTCTCCGGGCATCGCAGCGTTTGTGCGATGCGTCATCCGGATTCAAATTCTGCCCACCCGTCGCTTCGATCGGAATCCACGCCATCAGGTAGTCTCGCTACAGTCTTTCCGGTATTCCTCCAGCGGGCGGAGCGGCTGCGCGGCGTTCGCCTCGGCCGGCTCCTGGAGGATCACGCGCACCTCGGTGCCGCGCATCGGGTGCGAGGCCAGCGAAAACTCCGCGCCTGCGAATTCCGCGCGTTCCCGCATGCTGATGAGGCCCAGGCCGGGCGCGTTGGCGCCCTGTCCGAGGGCCGCCACGTCGAAGCCGAAGCCGTCGTCGCGCACCGCGAGTATCCGCCGTCCCTCCTCCTGGATCAGTTCGACCTCGACGTTGCGCGCGCAGGCATGCTTGGCGCAATTCGTCAGCGCCTCCTGGGCCACGCGGAAGAACATGCATTCGACGTCGAGTTCCAGCCGCGACCAGCCGCTCGGCACCCTCAGGCGTACCGGGACGCCGGTGCGCTTCATGAAGAGCTCGGTGTAGCTCTCGAGCGTAGGCACCAGGCCGGTGTAGTCGAGCAGCGTCGGCCGCAGGTCGGCGCAGATCTCGCGAATGCCGGTCGCGGTGTCGTTCAGCAGGCCCTTGACGTCGAGCAGCATCGGACGGACGGTCTCGAGTACGGGCGGCGGCAAGGCCTTTTCGACCGAACCCAGGATCAGCTTGATGGCGGCGAGGTTGGGATTGGCCCGGTCGTGGAGTTCGCGCGCCAAGCCGCGCCGCTCGTTCTCCTGCAAGGCGACGAGCCGCCGCGAGAGGCTCTCGCAGCGCTCGGCATGGTGCTCGCGCTCCTCGAGGCTCGCGCGCAGCCGCTCCTCCGCCTGCCGCCGCGCCTCGGCGCGGTCGAACTGGTCGATGGCGAAGGAGATGTTGTCCGCCATGTCGAGCAGCATCTCGGCCGAGTCGGGATCGAAGAAGTTGCGTTCCGGCCCGTAGGCGGCAAGCATGCCGTAGGGAACGCCGCCGCGCAGCAAGGGCAGCGCGATGAGCGCGCGCAATCCCTTGGCGGCGGCGCGCTCGCGCCAGATCGGGCTGGCCACGTCGCGGGCCAGGTCGTTGCAGAAGTAGGCGCGCCGCTCGCGGAAGGCGACCGCCGCCGGCTCCAGCCCCTCGGGATTCTCCGGCGCGAGCAGGATGGCGTCGTCGTCGAGATAGCCGCCCGAGGCGCCCGCCACTTCGACCGGCACCAGCCGCTCGCCCGCCTCGTCGGCGACGCCGATCCAGGCGAGCTTGACGTCGGTCTGCTCGACGCAGGCGCGGCACACCGCGCGATAGACCTCCGCCGGCGAATGGCTGCGGATGATGGCGCGATTGGTGATGGCGATGGCGTTGCGCAACCGCATCTGCTTGCGCAGACGGGTCGCCGCGCCCCTGCCGCCGGTGCGGGCAGTACTGCCGGCCGATGTCCTGGCGTCGGGTTCATCGTCCTGGCTCGCCGGGAAAATCATCTGTCGTCTGCGCCGGTCGGAAAGTGGGCATTGGACACTGCAACGCTATCGATCCGGAATACCGGTTGGACGGTATTTTTCCGTCATCGAACCCCGCTGTGCGGCGATCTCCCTGCACCCGGCATGGCAATCGGTTAACGGCACCCATCCGGTTGTCCCAGGATTGCCGATCGGCCGCGTCCGGCCAATAATCGGAGAGCGCGATTCGAGAGGGGCGCGATGAACGGCAGTCTTGAGTCCGACATCCAGGCGGTGGGCGAGGAACTGCGGCGCCTCGCGGGCCGTGCCGTGCCGAGCGTCTATCGGGGCGTTTCCGGCTGGCTGCTCGGCGGCGCCATGGCGGACGACGCGCTGCGCGACGCGCTGTTCCAGTTCGTCGACGTGCTGCCGCAGTTGCCCACGCGCGCCGCCGTCGCATCCCACCTCGCCGCCTACCTGCGCGGGCTCGGCGGCGCGCGTCCCGCCCTGCTGCGCCTTGCCGCGCGGCCCAGCCTGGCGCCGCTCGCATCCTTCGGCGTGCGGCGCCTGGCGCGTCAATTCCTCGTCGCCCCATCCCCCCAGGCGATCGCCGCCGCCGCGCGGCGCCTGGCGCGGGTGCCGGCCCGCCTCACCGCCGACGCGGTCGGCGAGGCGGTGCTCACGGAAGCGGAAGCCGATGCCTACCTGGCCCGCAACCTCGACCTGCTCGGCTGGCTCGCCGATGCCGGCACGCCGCACCTGTCGCTCAAGCTCACCGCACTGACGCCGCATTTCGATCCGGCGGATCGCGCCGGCACGCGCCGCCGCGTCTTTGCGCGGCTCGCGCCGCTGGTCGAGCGGGCCGCGGCATGCGGGGCGACCCTGACGGTCGACATGGAGCAGTACGAACTGAAACCGCTGATCCTCGATCTTTTCCTCGACATGCTCGGCGAATGGCGCGATGCCCGCTGGCAGCCCGCCATCGCGCTTCAGGCCTACCTTCCCGACAGCGACGCGGATCTCGGCCGCGTCCTCGCCGCCGCCCAGGCGCGCGGCCGCCGCCTCGGCGTGCGGCTGGTCAAGGGCGCCTACTGGGACCAGGAGATGGCCTGGGCCGCGCAGCGCAACTGGCCGCGTCCCGTCTTCGCCGGCAAGGGAGCCACCGACGCGAGCTTCGAGGCGCTGGCGCAACGGCTGCTGTCGAACGCCGACAGCCTGCATCCGGCCATCGCCAGCCACAACCTGCGCAGCCAGGCCGCGGCGCTCGCCTGCGCGCGGCGCATCGGGCTCGCTTCCTCGCGCTGGGAGGCGCAACTGCTCTACGGCATGGCGGAGCCGCTGCGCGACGCCCTCGCCGCGGCCGGCGTCGCCCTGCGCATTTACGTCCCGAGCGGCGACGCCGCCATCGGCATCGCCTACCTGATCCGCCGGCTGCTCGAGAACACGGCATCGACATCGGTGCTGCGCCAGACCTACCTCGGCGCGACGGACGAATTGCAGCCTCCTGCGGCCGGCGTCGAGCCGCCCGCCGAGTCCGGGTTCAACCTGCCGTTGCTCGACTTCAGCCAGGCCGCCGAGCAGGCGGCCTTCGACGCCGCGCTGCGCACAGTGCGCGCCAGCCTGCCCCGCCGGCATCCGCTCGAAGGCGGCGGTCCGGCAAGCGGGGAATACCGGGCGCGCAATCCCGCCGCGCCCGACGAAGTGCTCGGCACGGTGGAACTGGGCGACGCCGTGTATGCGGAGCGGGTGCTGCGGCGGGCGGAAGCCGCCTTCCCGGCATGGCGAGACACGCCGCCCGGCGAGCGCGCGCGGGTACTGCGCCGCGCCGCCCAGCTGCTCGCCGAGCGCCGCCGCGAGCTTGCGGCGCTCGAGCTGATCAGCGTGGCGAAGAACCGGCGCGAGGCCGATGCCGACGTCGCGGAAGCCGTCGACTATCTCAATTACTATGCGGACGAGACGGAGCGCCTGGCCGGCTGGCGCAGCACCCGCGACTTTCCCGGCGAGCGCAACGGCCTGCGCTACGAGCCGCTCGGCGTCGCCCTCGCCATCGCGCCCTGGAACTTCCCGCTCGCCATCCTCGCCGGCATGAGCTCGGCGGCCCTGGCGGCCGGCAACAGCACCATCATCAAGCCGGCGCAGCCGGGGCTGCTGATCGGCTTCGAACTGCGGCGCGCGCTGGTCGAAGCCGGCGTGCCGCCCGACGCCTGCCCGCTGCTCGCCGCGCCCGGCGAGGTCGCGGCGCGGCTGGTCGCTTCGCCGCGGATCCATGTCGTCGCCTTCACCGGCTCGCGCGACGTCGGGCTCGCCATCCTGAACGCCGCCCATGCGCCGACCGCCGGGCGCCGCCACGTCAAGCGCGTGGTTTGCGAGATGGGCGGCAAGAACGCCATCGTCGTCGATGCCGACGCCGACCTCGACGAGGCGGTCGCGGGCATCCTGGCTTCCGCCTTCGGTTACGCCGGGCAGAAGTGCTCGGCCTGCTCGCGCGTCATCGCCGTCGGCGAGGTGTACGACCGGCTCCTGCGGCGGCTCGCGGAGGCTGCCGACGCCCTCCCCTGGGGGCCGCCGGAAGACCCCGGCTATCCCTTCGGCCCGCTGGTCGACGAGGCGGCGCAGCGCAAAGCGCGCGGCTACCTGGCGGTGGGGCGCGCGGAGGGACGGCTGGCCTGGCAGGGCCGCGTCCCCGAGCAAGGCTGGTACGTGACGCCGGCGCTGTTTGCCGATATCGAGCCCCGCCATCGCCTCGCCCGCGAGGAGATCTTCGCGCCCATCGTCGCCGTCATGAAGGCCGCCGACTTCCCCGCCGCCATCGCCATGGCGATGGACTCGGACTACGCGCTGACCGGCGGCGTCTATTCTCGCCTGCCCGACCATCTGCAGTTCGCCCGGGACGAGTATCGCGTCGGCAACCTCTACCTGAACCGCCGCATCACCGGCGCCCGCGTCGGCATCCAGCCCTTCGGCGGACCCGCCCTGTCGGGCACCGGCATCCAGGCCGGCGGCCCCGACTACCTCAAGCAGTTCATGTGGACGCGCGTCGCCAGCACCAACGCCATGCGCCACGGGCTGGTGCCCGGCGACCGCGAACCCGGCCGCTGAGGGCCGCCATCAGCCAAGAACGCAGGCCGGTATCGCGAATATCGGGTTCTGGGTATTACGCGTCGTTTGGTCTATACATAACATCGTTCCAGGCGTGTCACCTGAGCGCTGCCCCCGCAGCGCCTGACGCGTCCATGTCAACCTTGCTGGGAGGCGATACATGGCGACGATCGACGGAACCCGCGCGGCGCGCGACAGCCTGGCACATTGCGGCGCACTGGTCCTCGACGGCAGGGGGGTGATCGTCAAGTGCAGCGATGCCGCCCGGCAGATGCTCGGCGGCGAGTCTCAAGACATCGAGGGCGGCCCGATTTCCGCCTTCGTCGCGAACCTGATGTCGAGCGGCGCCGCGCCGAGCTACAACGCGCGGCATGTCGATTACCTGAGCAAGGCCGGCGACTGGCATGCCTTCCAGGCCATCGACGTGAACGGGCGACGCTTCCCGGTCGAGATCGCGATGTCGCGCATGGCGGCCGACGGCCAGCAACTGCTGCTGTTGAACCTGCGCGTGCCGCCCTCACCCTAGTTGCTGAAGACGCTTGAACGACGAAAGGAGGACATCATGGCAAATATCACCCGTTTCGATCCCTTCGCGGAACTGGCCCGCTTCGAGCCGTTCTCGGACGACTTCTTCCGCGGCTTCGCCCTGCGGCCGTTCTTCCGCGGCGCCGCCGAACTGGAGCCGCAGATGCGCCTGGACGTCAAGGAGGACGACAAGGCCTACACCGTGAAGGCCGATATCCCCGGCGTCAAGAAGGAGGACATCAAGGTCTCGGTGGACGGCAACATGGTCTCCATCGCCGCCGAAGTGAAGCAGGAGAAGGAAGAGAAGGAAGGCACCAAGGTGGTCCGTTCCGAGCGCTACTACGGCAGCGTCTCGCGCAGCTTCACGCTGCCGCTGGAGGTGGACCAGAACGGTGCGCAGGCGAAGTATGCGGATGGTGTGTTGGAACTGACGCTGCCGAAGAAGACCGGCGGGTCGAAGAAGACTATCGCGGTTTCGTAGCTGCTCGTTTGCTGTTCTGGCTGGGAGCGTGGTCGGGCCGACGGGGTGCCCTGCTGCGCTCCGTGTCCTCCGGCGGACAAGAGCGATAAGGCGTCCGCCTCCTCCTTTA
>DASVZI010000129.1:0-2709 GCA_036391735.1 Rhodocyclaceae bacterium | reverse complement strand
GCCGGCAGCTATACCGGGCCGGACGTGGCGCACCTGCCGGTGATCAACTCCTTCGCCATCCGCGCCAAGGAAGGCACGCTGCACAAGGCGCCGCGCAGCGCCGCGCCGAACGAGGCGCAGGTCAAGGTGCTGCAGCTGATCAACGCCTACCGCTTCCTCGGCAACCGCTGGGCCAACCTGGATCCGCTCAAGCGCCAGGAACGCCCCAACGTCGCCGAACTCGAGCCTTCCTACTACGGCTTCACCGAGGCCGACCTCGGCCAGACCTTCCGCACCGGCTCCTTCGTCGGACTGTCCGAATCCGCAACGCTGCGCGAAATTCTCGAGGCTTGCCGCCAATCGTATTGCGGCACCATCGGCGCCGAGTACATGTACCTTTCCGACGTTGCCCAGAAGCGCTGGATCCAGGCGCGCCTGGAACCGGCACGCGGCGCGCCGGCCTTCGACGCAGAGAACCGGAAGCGCTTCCTGCGCAATCTCACCGCGGCCGAGACGCTCGAGCGCTACCTGCATACCCGCTACGTCGGCCAGAAGCGCTTCTCGCTCGAAGGCGGCGAATCGCTGATCGTCGCCATGGACCAGCTGATCCGCGTCGCGGGCGGCGTCGGCGTGCAGGAGATCGTCATCGGCATGGCCCACCGCGGCCGCCTCAACGTCCTGGTGAACACCCTCGGCAAGCAGCCGAAGATGCTGTTCGAGGAGTTCGAGGGCAAGAAGACGCAGGTGCTCTCGGCCGGCGACGTCAAGTACCACATGGGCTATTCGTCGGACGTCGGCACGCCGGCCGGTCCGGTGCACCTGACGCTGGCCTTCAACCCGTCGCACCTGGAGATCGTCAATCCGGTGGTCGCCGGTTCCGTCTATGCGCGCCAGGTGCGCCGCGGCGCGGCGGGCAAGCGCCAGGCGCTGCCGGTGCTGATCCACGGCGACGCCGCGGTGGCCGGCCAAGGCGTCAACCAGGAGATGCTCAACTTCTCGCAGACGCGCGGCTATGGCACCGGCGGCACGGTGCACATCGTCGTCAACAACCAGATCGGCTTCACCACCTCCGACCTGCGCGACTACCGCTCCTCGCTCTACTGCACCGACATCTTCAAGATGGTCGAGGCGCCGATCTTCCATGTGAATGGCGACGATCCCGATGCAGTGGCCTTCGTCACCCAGATGGCCATGGAATTCCGCCAGGAGTTCGGCAAGGACGTCGTGATCGACATCATCTGCTTCCGCAAGCTCGGCCACAACGAGCAGGACGAGCCGATGGTGACGCAGCCGCTGATGTACAAGAAGGTCGCCGCGCATCCCGGCACGCGCAAGCTGTATGCCGACAGGCTGGCGGCGCAGGGCGTCATCGGCCAGGGCGACGGCGAGCAGATGATCAAGGACTACCGCGCCGCGCTCGACGAGGGCCGCCACCTGGTCGATCCGGTCATCTCCGACTACAAGAGCAAGTTCGCCATCGACTGGACGCCCTACATCAACGTCCCCTACACCGAGAAGTGCGACACCACGGTGGCCAAGGCGGAGTTGCAGCGCCTGGCGCAGCGCCTCACCGACGTCCCGGCGAACTTCACGCTGCACTCGCGCGTGCAGAAGATCATCGACGACCGCAAGCTGATGGGCGAGGGCAAGCTGCCGATCGACTGGGGCATGGCCGAGAACCTGGCCTACGCGACCCTGGTTTCGGCCGGCTACGCCGTGCGCATCTCCGGCGAGGACGTCGGCCGCGGCACCTTCTTCCATCGCCACGCGGCGCTGCATGACCAGCATCGCGAGAAGTGGGACGAGGGCACCTACTGGCCGCTGCAGCACGTGACGGACAACCAGGCGCGCTTCCTGTGCTTCGATTCCGTGCTGTCAGAGGAGGCCGTGCTGGCTTTCGAATACGGCTACGCCACCGCGACGCCGAACGAGATGATCGTCTGGGAAGCCCAGTTCGGCGACTTCGCCAACGGCGCCCAGGTGGTGATCGACCAGTTCCTGTCGTCGGGCGAAGCCAAGTGGGGCCGCGGCTGCGGCCTGGTGATGCTGCTGCCGCACGGCTACGAGGGCCAGGGCCCCGAGCATTCGTCGGCTCGCATCGAGCGCTACATGCAGCTTTCCGCCGAGTTCAACTGGGAGGTCTGCTACCCGTCGAACGCCGCGCAGATCTTCCACCTGCTGCGCCGTCAGATGCTGCGCAAGCAGCGCAAGCCGCTGGTGGTGATGACGCCGAAGTCGCTGCTGCGCCACAAGGACGCCACCTGCTCGCTGGACGATCTGTCCTCCGGCACCTTCCAGACCATCATCGGCGATGCCGAACTGGCCGATCCGAAGAAGGTGACGCGCGTGGTGGTGTGCACCGGCAAGGTGTACTTCGACCTGGTGGCGGCGCGCCGCGACAAGAAGGTCGACAACGTCGCGCTGATTCGCGTCGAGCAGCTCTATCCGTTCGACGACCGGCGCCTGGCCGAGGAATTGAAGCGGTATCCGAGCTTCAAGGAGCTGATCTGGTGCCAGGAGGAGCCGCAGAACCAGGGCGCCTGGTACGCCAAGCACCACCGTCTCGAGCCGCTGCTGAAGAAGGGCCAGTCGCTCGCGGTCGTCTCGCGTCCGGCCTCGGCCTCGCCGGCGGTCGGCTATGCCGCGCTGCACCTGCTGCAACAAAAAGAACTCGTGAATGCCGCGCTCGGCATCAAAGAATAATCCCCCGGGAGACATCATGCTGATCGA
>DASVZI010000128.1:0-10064 GCA_036391735.1 Rhodocyclaceae bacterium | reverse complement strand
AGCGAGAAGTCGGTTTGCCGCAGGCGGAAGTCGATGTTGTCGGAGCCCATGCCGCGGACGACGTTGGCGGCAAGCGCCATCTCTTCGAGCGTCGAATGCGGGCTGACCAGCGCTCCGATGGCGCTTGCGCCGTGATTCTTGGCGACGTCGCGCAGCGCATGGCTGACGTAGTCGAGCGCCACGTTCCACTCGACCTCCTGCCACTTGCCGCCCTGCTTCACCATCGGCTTGGTCAGGCGCTGGTCGCTGTTGAGGCCTTCGTACGAGTAGCGGTCCTTGTCGGACAGCCAGCACTCGTTGATTTCTTCGTTCTCCAGCGGCAGCACGCGCATGACGCGGTCGAGCTTGGTCTGGACGATGAGATTGGAACCGAGGCCGTCGTGCGGCGCCACCGACTTGCGGCGCGACAGCTCCCAGCTGCGCGCGGTGAAGCGGAACGGCTTGGAGGTCAGCGCGCCGACCGGGCACAGGTCGATGATGTTGCCGGAAAGCTCGGAATCGACGGTCTTCTCGACGAAGGGCATGACTTCGGCGCGGTCGCCGCGGAAAGCCTGGCCCATTTCCATGTAGCCGGCGATTTCCTGGGTGAAGCGGATGCAGCGCGTGCAGTTGATGCAGCGCGTCATGTCCGTCGACACCAGCGGGCCGAGGTTCTTGTTCATCACCACGCGCTTTTCTTCCTGGTAGCGCGCGTTGCTGGCACCGTAGCCGACCGACAGGTCCTGCAGCTGGCATTCGCCGCCCTGGTCGCAGATCGGGCAATCGAGCGGGTGGTTGATGAGCAGGAACTCCATCACGCCCTTCTGCGCATCGACCGCCAGCTTCGAATGCGTGAACACCTTCATGCCTTCCGAGACCGCCGTGGCACAGGCCGGCACCGGCTTCGGGAAAGGCCTGCCGCCGACCTCGATCTCCACCAGGCACATGCGGCAGTTGGCGGCGATCGACAGCTTCTTGTGGTAGCAGAAATGCGGAATATAGACGCCGGCCTGGTGGGCGGCCTGGATCACCGTGGCGCCCGGCGCCACCTGCAGCGCCTTGCCGTCGATTTCGACGTTCATCGTGCTCATGCGGAAGCCCCTGCCATCATGCGCGTGTGGAAGGTGCTTCCCGCCGTTTGCACTTCGCGCGGCACCAGACACGTCTTGTGTTCGATGTGGTACTCGAACTCGGGACGGAAATGCTTGAGGAAGCCGTTGACCGGCATCGAAGCGGCGTCGCCGAGCGGGCAGATGGTCCTGCCCATGATGTTGCCGGTCAGCGACGACAGCAGATCGAGATCCTCGGGACGGCCTTCGCCGTGTTCGATGCGGCGCAGGACCTTGTGCAGCCAGCCCGTGCCTTCGCGGCACGGCGTGCATTGGCCGCAGGATTCCTCGTAGTAGAAGAACGACAGGCGCTCCAGCGCCTGCACCATGCAGACCGTTTCATCCATGACGATGACCGCGCCGGAGCCGAGCATGGAGCCCGCCTTGGCGATGCAGTCGTAGTCGAGGGTGCAGTCCATGATGATGTCGGCGGGCAGCACCGGCGAGGACGAACCGCCGGGAATGACGCCCTTGAGCTTGCGGCCGCCGCGCATGCCGCCGGCCATTTCCAGCAGCTTGGAGAACGGCGTGCCCAGCGGCACTTCGTAGTTGCCCGGCTTCATCACGTGGCCGGAGATCGAAAACAGCTTGGTGCCGCCGTTGTTCGGCTTGCCGAGGTCGAGGTAGGCCTGACCGCCCATGCGGAAGACCAGCGGCACCGCGGCGAAGGTCTCGGTGTTGTTGATGGTGGTCGGCTTGCCGTAGAGGCCGACGCTCGCCGGGAACGGCGGCTTGTAGCGCGGCTGCCCCTTCTTGCCTTCGATCGACTCGAGCAGCGCCGATTCCTCGCCGCAAATGTAGGCGCCCCAGCCGTGGTGCGCGAACAGGTCGAAGTCGAAGCCGGAACCGAGGATGTTCTTGCCCAGATAGCCGGCGGCCCGCGCTTCGGCGAGCGCCTCTTCGAAGCGCTCGTAGAGTTCGAAGATCTCGCCGTGGATGTAGTTGTAGCCGGCGATGGCGCCGACCGCGTAGCCGGCGATGATCATGCCCTCGATCACCGAGTGCGGATCGTAGCGCAGCAGATCGCGGTCCTTGAAGGTGCCCGGCTCGCCTTCGTCGGTGTTGCAGACGAGATACTTGACCGGCGCCGCCTTCGGCATGAAGCTCCACTTGAGGCCGGTCGGGAAACCCGCGCCGCCGCGGCCGCGCAGGACCGAGAGCTTGACCTCGGCGATGACCTGGTCGGGCGTCATCTTGTCGGCCATGATGCGGCGCAGGGACTGGTAGCCGCCGCGCGCCTCGTATTCCTTGATGCCCCAGCCGGCATCGCCATTCCAGCCGACGGTGAGTTGCGGATTGATCGTGTCGATGATGGCCATTACTTGCACTCCGCCAGCAATTTGTCGATCTCTTCCGGCAGCATGAAGCTCTTCAGGCGGACGTTATTGACCAGCATCACCGGCGCGTCGCCGCAGGCGCCCATGCACTCGCCTTCCTTCAGCGTGAACTTGCCGTCCGCCGTGGTCTCGTTGAAGTCGATGCCGAGCTTCTGCTTGAGGTAGTCGGCGGCATGCACGCCGCCGGAAAGCTGGCACGGCAGGTTGGTGCAGACGGTGAGCTTGTATTTGCCGACCGGATGCAGGTCGTACATGTTGTAGAAGGTCGCCACCTCATAGACGGCCATCGGCGGCATGTCGAGCGCCGCGGCGACGTCCTCGATGGTTTCCTTGGCGAGCCAGCCCTTCTCTTCCTGCGCGATGCGCAGCGCGGCCATGCAGGCCGACTGTTTCTGGTCCGCCGGATACTTGGCGATCTCGCGGTCGATTCTTTGCAGCGATTCCTGACTGAGCATGACTATCTATCCGTGTCGCCCAGCACCAGGTCGATGGTGCCGATGATGGCCGTGACGTCGGCGAGCATGTGGCCCTTGGCCATCTCGTGCGTCGCGGCGAGGTGCGGGAAGCCGGGGGAACGCAGCTTCAGGCGGTAGGGCTTGTTGGCCCCGTCCGAGACCGCCCAGACGCCGAATTCGCCCTTCGGATGCTCGATGGCGGCATAGGCCTCGCCCGCCGGCACGTGCATCCCCTCGGAGAAGAGCTTGAAGTGATGGATCAGCTCTTCCATGTTCGACTTCATGTCGGCGCGCGGCGGCGGCGCGATCTTGTGGTCGCCGCTGATGACCGGGCCCGGGTTCTTGCGCAGCCAGTCGATGCACTGGCGGACGATGCGATTGCTTTGCCGCATCTCCTCCATGCGCACCAGGTAGCGGTCGTAGCAATCGCCGTTGGTGCCCACCGGCACGTCGAACTCCATCCGGTCGTAGACCTCGTAGGGCTGCTTCTTGCGCAAGTCCCACTCGATGCCGGAGCCCCGCAGCATGGGGCCGGAAAAGCCGAGTTGCAGGGCGCGCTCGGGCGGCACCACGCCGACGTCGACGGTGCGCTGCTTCCAGATGCGGTTGTCGGTCAGCAGCGTGTGGTACTCGTCGAGGTAGCCGTCGAAGCGGTTGCAGAAGTCCTCGACGAAGTCGAGCAGCGAGCCTTCGCGCGCCGCGTTGAGGCGCTTGACCGTGGCGGCGTCCTTGAACTTGTTCTCGGTGTACTTCGGCATGCTGTCCGGCAGGTCGCGGTAAACGCCGCCCGGACGGTAGTAGGCCGCGTGCATGCGCGCGCCGGAGATCGCCTCGTAGACGTCGAACAGGTCCTCGCGCTCGCGGAACGTATAGAGCACCATCGTCATCGCGCCGATGTCGAGCGCGTGGGTGCCGATGTTGAGCAGGTGGTTGAGGATGCGCGTTACCTCGTCCATGAAGACGCGGATGTACTGCGCGCGGATCGGCACGTCGACGCCGATCAGCCGCTCCACCGCCATGCAGTAGGCGTGCTCGTTGCACATCATCGACACGTAGTCGAGCCGGTCCATGTACGGAACCGACTGCAGCCAGGTGCGGGTCTCGATCAGCTTCTCGGTGGCACGGTGCAGCAGGCCGATGTGCGGGTCGGCGCGCTCGACGACTTCGCCGTCGAGCTCGAGCACCAGGCGCAGCACGCCGTGGGCCGCCGGATGTTGCGGACCGAAATTAATCGAGTAGTTCTTGATCTCAGCCACGGCCGTATTTCTCCTCGCGCACGATGCGCGGCGTCACTTCGCGCGGCTCGATGGTCACCGGCTGGTAGACCACGCGCTGCTGTTCGGGGTCGTAGCGCATCTCGACATAGCCGAAGGTCGGGAAATCCTTGCGGAACGGATGCCCGACGAAGCCGTAGTCGGTGAGGATGCGGCGCAGGTCGGGATGGCCTTCGAACATGATGCCGTAGAGGTCGAACGCCTCGCGCTCGTACCAGTTGGCGCCGTTCCAGATGCCCGTGAGGGTCGGCAGCACCGGGTATTCGGCATCGGCCGCCATGGCGCGCAGGCGCAGCCGCCAATTGTGCGTCTGGGAAAGCAGATGGCAGACGGCGGCGAAGCGCTTGCCGGTCCAGCCGGTGTATTGCGAGTAGTCGATGCCGGAGAGGTCGACCAACTGCTCGAAGCGCAATTCCGGATGATCGCGCAGCAGGCCGGCGACTTCGAGCAGCTTGTCGCCCTGGCACTCCACGGTGACCTCGCCGAGGCGCAGCACCGGCTCGGAGATGCGATCACCGAGCACTTCTATCAATCTTAGGCAAAGGTTTTCCAGCTTGGTGCTCATGTTCGCGTCGATCCGGGGTCAGCGGGCGATGGTAGAGGTGCGCTTGATCTTGCTCTGCAACTGGATCAGGCCGTACAGCAGCGCCTCCGCGGTGGGTGGGCAGCCCGGCACGTAGATGTCGACCGGCACGATGCGGTCACAGCCGCGCACCACCGAGTACGAATAGTGGTAGTAGCCGCCGCCGTTGGCGCAGGAGCCCATCGAGACGACCCAGCGCGGCTCGGCCATCTGGTCGTACACCTTGCGCAGCGCCGGCGCCATCTTGTTGCACAGCGTGCCGGCGACGATCATCACGTCGGACTGCCGGGGGCTCGCGCGAAACACGATGCCGAAGCGGTCGAGGTCGTAGCGCGAGCAGCCGGCATGGATCATTTCGACGGCGCAGCAGGCCAGGCCGAAGGTCATCGGCCACATGGATCCGGTGCGCGTCCAGTTGATGACTTTGTCGAGCGTCGTCGTGACAAAGCCTTCGTTCAATACGCCTTCGATGCTCACGGAGGTCCCTTATTCCCAGTCTAGGGCGCCCTTGGCCCACGCGTAGATGTAGCCCACCACGAGAATGGCGAGGAACACGATCATTTCGATGAAGCCGAAGAATTTGACCTGCGGTGTGGCGACGATTTCCTTGAAGATCGTGGCCCACGGGAAAAGGAACGCGATTTCCAGGTCGAACAGGATGAAG
Organism: Rhodocyclaceae bacterium; assembly: GCA_036391735.1. Taxonomy (GTDB): domain Bacteria; phylum Pseudomonadota; class Gammaproteobacteria; order Burkholderiales; family Rhodocyclaceae; genus Nitricoxidireducens. The sequence continues at coordinate 4,663 of DASVZI010000128.1, read as the reverse complement.
ATGATCGCGATCAGGTAGTAGCGCACGTCGAACTTCATGCGCGCATCCTCGAAGGGCGCGAAGCCGCATTCGAAGGGAGACAGCTTCTCGCTGTCCGGCCGGTTGGGAGCGACCAGCCATCCCAGTGCGATGGGGACCAGCCCGAAGGCGAGGCCGACGAGCACGAACACCAGGACAGGAAAATAATTTTCCAACATATCCTCTGTGGCTTGCGCCACCCCTCCTTGCTGTTCCTCGATTGGGCGTTCTTATTTGTACTGCGCCCGATTCTTTGGTGCCGACGGTGAGACTCGAACTCACACGGCTTTCGCCACTACCCCCTCAAGATAGCGTGTCTACCAATTTCACCACGTCGGCCCGGATACTGCGGTACTGCGGGTACTGCCAATTTGAAGCGGCGCGAATAATACCACTTATGCGCCGAGTTCTATGCCTTATCCCCCTCTAGAAATCCCTTATTTGACACAGCTCAATTTTTTGCGCGGAACTGCCCCGAATTACTTCGGGATGTCCTTCGCCTTCGAGTCCGCCGGCGCGGCAGGCGGCGCTTCGGTGGCGGGCGCGGGCTGCACGGGCTGGGTCTGCGCCGCGTTGTCCATCACGCTGCCGGAAACCCGCGGCTTCGAACTGGCGATGTACGAAAGTCCGAGGCTGGTGCAGAAGAACACCGCAGCGAGGATCGCCGTCGTGCGCGACAGGAAGTTGGCGGAGCCGGACGAGCCGAACAGGCTGCCCGACGCGCCGCTGCCGAAAGCCGCACCCATGTCGGCCCCCTTGCCGTGCTGCAGGAGCACCAAGCCGATGACGCCGAGGCCCACCAGGATGTGCACCGTCAGAATGATAGGAAACAGGTAATCCATCGTTCGTCCTTGAAGTCCGAGCTACGCTGCCGCGCAGATCGCGATGAAGTCGGCGGCCACCAGTGCGGCGCCGCCAATCAGGCCGCCGTCGATATCGGGTTGCGAGAAGAGTTCCGCGGCATTGCCGGGCTTCACGCTGCCGCCGTAGAGGATCTGCAGGCCGGCCGCCATGGCCGCATCGGCTTGCGCTGCGCGCGCGCGGATCAGGGCGTGCACTTCCTGAGCCTGGGCCGGCGTGGCGGTCTTGCCGGTGCCGATCGCCCAGACCGGCTCGTAGGCCACGACGGATTTCGCCAGCCCGCCGGCGCCGATGCGCGCCAGCACGGCATCCAGCTGCCGCGTCACCACCTGGGCCGTCACGTTCGCCTCGCGCTCCGCCAGCGTCTCGCCGACGCAGACGATCGGCGTCAATCCCGCCGCCAGCGCTGCCGCGGCCTTGGCGGCAACCAGCTCGTCGGTGTCGCCGTAGTAGCTGCGGCGCTCGGAGTGGCCGACGATCGCGTAGCGGCAGCCGAAGTCGTTGAGCATCGGCGCGCTCACTTCGCCCGTATAGGCGCCCTGCACATGCTCCGAGACGTCCTGGGCGCCCCAGGCGACGTTGCTGCCGCCAAGGACTGCCTGCGCCTGGGGCAGGTAAGGATAGGGAACGCAAACCGCCACCTGGGCGCCGAGCTTCTCGACGCCGGCACGCACGGCGTGCAGCAGCGTGAGGTTGCCGGCAAGACTGCCGTGCATCTTCCAGTTGCCTGCAACGAATTTTCGACGTGTCGTCATGGGGCTGCCAATGGCGGTGCGGAAAACCGCGGATTATAGCCACGCCGCCCGAGGCGGGTCAAACCATAATGCGGCCGGTTCGTACGCCCCGCGCCAGCGTCCGGCTAGAGCCCGTTCGACTGCACCGCGCTGTCGAGCTGGTCGAGCGCGATGTGGCGGACGTCCTTGCCCTTGACGATGTAGATCACGTTCTCGGCGACGTTCTTGGCGTGGTCGCCGATGCGCTCGATCGCCTTGGCGATGAACACGATGTCGAACGCCGAGGTGATGGTGCGCGGATCCTCGAGCATGTAGGTGATGAGCTGCCGCATGATGCCGCGGAATTTCTCGTCGATCGTCTGGTCCTCGCGGATGATCGCCGCGGCCTTCACCGCATCGAGGCGGACGTAGGCGTCGAGCACGCCGCGCAGCATCCCCAGCGAGATGTCGCCGATCTCGCGCACGTAGCCGATGCGCGGGGTGTTCAGATGGTCGCGCTGCAGAATGACCTTGGCGATGCGCGCGATCTTCGCGGCCTCGTCGCCGATGCGCTCGAGGTCGGTGACGATCTTGCTGACGGCCATCACCATGCGCAGGTCGTTGGCCGCCGGCTGTCGCCTGACGATGATCTGGGTGCACTCCTCGTCGATGCTCACCTCCAGGCCGTTCACGCGATGATCGTCGGCGATGACCTTCTCGACGAGGTCCACGTTGCCCGTGGTGAAGGCATCGATCGCCGTCATGATCTGCGTCTGCACCAGTCCGCCCATCTGCATGACGCGGCCGCGCAGCGACTCCAGCTCGGTATCGAACTGCTTGTAGGAGTGGTCGTTGCCGTTCATCCGAACCTCCCGGTTATGTAGTCTTCCGTCTGCTTCTTCTTCGGCTTGATGAAGATCTGGTCGGTGACGCCGAACTCGATCATCTCGCCGAGATACATGTACGCCGTGAAATCCGAAATGCGCGCCGCCTGCTGCATGTTATGGGTAACGATCGCTATGGTGAATTCGGTCTTCAATTCGGCAATGAGTTCCTCGATGCGCATGGTCGAAATCGGGTCCAGCGCCGAGGTCGGCTCGTCGAGCAGCAGCACGTCGGGCTTCACCGCGATGCCGCGCGCGATGCACAGGCGCTGCTGCTGGCCGCCCGACAGGCTCATGCCGCTCTGGCTGAGCTTGGTCTTGGTCTCCTCCCAGATCGCCGCCTTGCGCAGCGCCCACTCGACCCGATCGTCCATCTGCGACTTCGACAGCCGCTCATGGAGCCGCACGCCGAAGGCGATGTTCTCATAGATCGACATCGGGAACGGCGTCGGCTTCTGGAACACCATGCCCACCTTGGCGCGCAGGGCATTGACGTCCACCTTGCGATCGAGCACGTTCTGGCCGTCGAGCAGCAGTTCGCCTGTCGCGCGCTGCTCGGGGTAGAGGTCGTACATGCGGTTCATCACGCGCAGCAGCGTGGACTTGCCGCAGCCGGACGGGCCGATGAAGGCCGTCACGCGGCGCTTGTAGATCTCCAGGTTGATGTTCTTCAGGGCGTGGAACTTGCCGTAGTAGAAGTCCAGGTTCTTGAAGGCCATCTGGGCCTCGAGGCTGGCGGCCGCTTCGTTCATCATCATCGCTTGGCTCGTATCGTTCATCGTCGTTGCTTCAAAGCTTGTGCCGCTCGCGGAACAGCAGTCGCGCCGCCACGTTGAGTCCCAGCACGCCGAGCGTGATGAGGAACACGCCCGCCCAGGCCAGCTGCTGCCAGTCCTTGAACGGACTCATGGCGAACTTGAAAATCGTCACCGGCAGATTGGCCATCGGATCGTTGAGGCTGAGGCTCCAGAACTGGTTGGACAGCGCGGTGAACAACAGAGGCGCCGTCTCGCCGGCGATGCGGGCGACCGCCAGCAGGACGCCGGTGATGACGCCCGCCATCGAGGCGCGCAGGGTCACCTTGGTGATTACGACCTGCTTGGGCGCGCCGAGCGCGAAGGCCGCCTCGCGCAGCGTGTCGGGCACCAGCTTGAGCATGTTCTCGGTCGTGCTGACGACCACGGGAATGACGATCAGCGCCAGGGCAAAGACGCCGGACAGCCCGGAGAACTTGCCGACCTGGGCCACGTAGACGGCGTAGACGAACAGGCCGATGACGATCGACGGCGCCGACAGCAGGATGTCGTTGATGAAGCGCGTGACGCGTCCGAGCCAGCTGCGGCGGCCGTATTCCGCCAGGTAGATGCCCGCCAGCACGCCGATCGGCGTGCCGACCAGCGTGGCCATGCCGACCAGGATGCCGCTGCCGACGATGGCGTTGAGCAGGCCGCCGGGCTCCTCGGCGCCGGGCGGCGGCGTCATCCTGGTGAACAGGTCCGGCGAGAGGCCGGCGATGCCGAGCTCCAGGGTGGTGAACAGGATCCAGCCGAGCCAGAACAGGCCGAACGCCATGGCCAACATGGAGAGCGACAGTGCGATCTTGTTGATGAGCTTGCGCCGAGTGAGCAGGTTCATGGCGCGCTCAACTCCGCGTTCCTTCCTGCTTCGACAGGCGCAGCAGGAGCAGTTTCGAGAACACCAGCACGGCCAGGGTGATGAGGAACAGGATCAGGCCGAGCTCGATGAGGGCGGCCGTGTAGAGGCCCGGGGTGGCCTCCGCAAACTCGTTCGCAAGCGTCGAGGTGATGCTGTTGCCGGGCGCGTACAGCGACGCGGTCGACAGGAAGTTTGTGTTGCCGATGACGAAGGTCACGGCCATGGTCTCGCCGAGCGCGCGGCCCAGCGCGAGCATCATGGCGCCGATCACGCCGGTGCGGGCATAGGGAAGCACGACATCATTTTGAACTTCCCAGGTGGTCGCGCCCAAACCATAGGCGGCTTCCTTCAGGACCGCAGGAACGGCGAGAAAGACGTCACGGGAAACCGCGGTGATGAAGGGCAGGATCATGATCGCAAGGATCAGGCCCGCGGTGAAAATGCCGATTCCAAAGGGTGGACCGGCAAAGAGATCGGACAGGACCGGTATGCCGTCCAACGTATCGATGATCGGCGGCATGATCCGGGTCT
>DASVZI010000127.1:0-3764 GCA_036391735.1 Rhodocyclaceae bacterium | reverse complement strand
AGCTCTTGCGGATGCGCTTTTTCTCGGTATACGAGTAGGCCATGTTCGCTCCGGCTATCAGGAATCAAAAAACAGGGGTCGGGAATTCGATCTCTGTTTTTTGCCCCCTTGGAAAGGGAAAAGGCAGGCGGCCGAAAGGCCGCCTGCCCGACGTGCAAAAAACGCTTACTTGACTTCGACCTTGGCGCCGGCTTCCTCGAGTTGCTTCTTGAGAGCTTCGGCGTCGGCCTTCGGGATCGCTTCCTTGACGGGCTTCGGGGCGCCGTCGACGAGGTCCTTGGCTTCCTTGAGGCCCAGGCCGGTCGCGGCACGAACCACCTTGATGACCTCGACCTTCTTCTCGCCGGCGGCCTGCAGCACGACGGTGAACTCGGTCTTCTCTTCGGCAGCGGCGGCGGCACCGCCACCGGCGGCCGGGGCGGCCACGGCGACAGCCGCGGCGGCGGCGGACACGCCGAACTTCTCTTCCATTTCCTTGATCAGTTCGGACAGTTCGAGAACGGTCATGCCGGCGATGGCATCAAGGATTTCAGCTTTGCTAACAGCCATGTTGTGACTCCTGAATGAATGTTTGGTTTCGTTGAATTTCGAGAATTACGCAGCCTGCTTCTGGTCGCGCACCGCGGCGAGGCCCCGGACGAACTTCGTCGGGACTTCGTTGAGGGTGCGGACGAACTGGGCGATCGGCGCCTGCATGGTGCCCAACAGCTTCGACAGCAGTTCTTCGCGGCTCGGCATGGTGGCCAGCGCCTTGACGCCGTTGGCGTCCATGACGTAGTTGGCCATCGCGCCGCCCTTGATGACGAGCTTGTCGTTGCTCTTGGCGAACTCGTGGAGCACTTTGGCCGCCGCCACGGGATCCTTGGAGATACCGTAGATCAGCGGGCCGACCATCTGCCCCTTGAGGCCCTCGAACGGGGTGCCGTCGACGGCACGGCGCACGAGGGTGTTCTTCAGCACGCGCAGGTAAACGCCTTCCTTGCGCGCTTGCGCGCGCAGGGCGGTGACGTTGCCCACTTCCAGACCACGGTACTCAGCGACGACGATCGCCTGGGCTTCCGCCACCTTCGCGGAAACCTCGGCGACTACCGCCTTCTTCTCTTCGAGATTGAGACCCAAGGTCAACTCCTAGTTAATGCGCCCCGATGCTCTGGAGCAAAACGGCGACCTTCGTTCAGGAACCACAAATCCTGCTTTCGGGTGACGCCATCTGCGTAGGCTTGCAGCCGAACCGCGCTCGATTAAACCCTTGCGGATGCCTACGGTCTTTGACAACCCGCCGCGCCACCCCGGAATTGCGGGCGGCGCGGCGGCCCAAAGTTCTTACTGTTGCGCGGCCAGGCTCGCCTGATCGATGCGAACGCCGGCGCCCATGGTGGACGAGACGGACAGCTTCTTCAGGTACTGGCCCTTGGCGGCAGCCGGCTTGGCCTTGTTCAGCGCATCGATCAGCGCAGCGACGTTCTGCTGCAGCGCCTCGACGGTGAAGGAGGCGCGGCCCACCGTGCATTGCACGATGCCGCCCTTGTCGGTGCGGTACTGGACCTGGCCGGCCTTGGCGTTCTTGACGGCGGTGGTGACGTCCATGGTCACGGTGCCGACCTTCGGGTTCGGCATCAGGCCGCGCGGGCCGAGGATCTGGCCGAGTTGGCCGACCACCTTCATGGCGTCCGGCGTGGCGATGCAGATGTCGAAGTCCATGGTGCCGCCCTTGACGGTGGCGGCCAGGTCGTCGAAGCCGACGACGTCCGCGCCGGCAGCCTTGGCTTCCTCGGCCTTGGCGCCCTGGGCGAACACGGCGACGCGCACCTTCTTGCCGGTACCGGCCGGCAGCACGACCGAACCGCGCACCAGCTGGTCCGACTTCTTGGCGTCGATGCCGAGATTCACGGCGATGTCGATCGACTCGTCGAACTTTGCGGTGGCATTTTCCTTCACCATCGCCAGGGCTTCGGTGATCGGGTAGTTCTTGTTGCGGTCGACCTTGGCGCGGACCGCCTTAACGCGCTTGGAATGCTGTGCCATCTCAGAGGCCCTCCACGGTGATGCCCATGCTGCGGGCGCTGCCGGCGATGGTGCGAACCGCAGCGTCCATGTCGGCGGCGGTGAGGTCCGGCATCTTGGTCTTGGCGATCTCTTCGGCCTGGGCGCGGGTGATCTTGCCGACCTTGTCGGTGTGGGGCTTCGGGGAACCCTTGTCGATCTTGGCCGCCTTCTTGATCAGGATGGTCGCGGGCGGCGTCTTCATGATGAACGTGAAGGACTTGTCCGCGAAGGCGGTGATCACCACGGGGATCGGCAGACCGGGCTCCATGCCCTGGGTCTTGGCGTTGAACGCCTTGCAGAATTCCATGATGTTGAGGCCGCGCTGGCCGAGCGCGGGGCCGATCGGGGGCGAGGGGTTCGCCTTGCCCGCCGGCACTTGCAGCTTGATGTAGCCGACAATCTTCTTTGCCATGATGGCTCCTTAAGTGAGTGGTAGCGCGCTTTCGGGCAAATGAGGCTTCCCTACTGACGCTCCTCTTTGCCGCAGGACCGCTGCGGCGCCGGTACTCGAATTCCTAAGCCTTCTCGACCTGCGAGAACTCCAGCTCGACCGGCGTAGCGCGGCCGAAGATGGTGACCGAGACGCGCAGGCGGCTCTTCTCGTAGTTGACTTCCTCGACGGTGCCGTTGAAGTCGGTGAATGGGCCTTCCTTGACGCGCACCAGCTCGCCCGCCTCGAACAGCACCTTTGGGCGCGGCTTTTCGACGCCCTCCTGCATCTGGTGCATGATCTTCTCGACTTCCTTCTCGGAAATCGGCGTCGGCTTGGTTGCGGTGCCGCCGACGAAGCCGGTCACCTTGGCCGTGCTTTTGACCAGGTGCCAGGTGTCGTCGTCCATCTCCATCTCCACCAGCACGTAGCCGGGGAAGAACTTGCGCTCGGAGATGCTCTTCTGGCCGCCCCGCATCTCGACGACTTCCTCGACGGGCACCAGGATCTGGCCGAACTTGTCTTGCATGCCGGCGCGCGCGATGCGCTCGACGAGCGCGCGCTGCACCGACTTCTCGAAGCCCGAATAGGCGTGAACCACGTACCAGCGTTTCGTCATGATTTCTTCCAGCCCAGCACGAGGTCGTAGAGCACCCATTCGAGGCCCTTGTCCGCGATCCAGAGGAACAGCGCCATCAGCACGACGAAAGCGAACACGGCGCCGGTCGTCTGCAGCGTCTCCTTGCGGGTCGGCCAGACGACCTTCTTGGTTTCATCCTTCGCTTCGCGCCCGAAGGCGAAGAAGCGCTGGCCCGGCTCGGTGAACCAGGCGACGCCGGCAGCTGCGCCGAGACCCGCGAGCACGGACAGCACGCGCAGGATCATCAGCTGGTCGCCGAGCAGGTAGAAGCCGGCGATGCCCGCGATCAGGAGCAGCAGTGCAGCCGCGAATTTCAGCTTATCGGCCATCTGAATCAAGAATCCGTTCGATCATCCGTTGGTCGGTGGCAGGGGCAGAGGGAATCGAACCCCCAACCTGCGGTTTTGGAGACCGCCGCTCTGCCAATTGAGCTATACCCCTGCGGCAGAGACTACAAAGGGCGGCGTCCGCAGGACACCGCCCTCGTCATGCCTGTTCTCCGTTTATTCGATGATCTTGGCGACGACGCCGGCGCCGACGGTACGGCCGCCTTCGCGGATCGCGAAGCGCAGACCTTCTTCCATCGCGATCGGCGCAATCAGCTTCACCGTCATCTGGATGTTGTCGCCCGGCATCACCATTTCCGTG
>DASVZI010000126.1:0-3350 GCA_036391735.1 Rhodocyclaceae bacterium | reverse complement strand
CTGGCTCTTCACCATGGCGCGCTCCCACTTCTGCATGTGCTCGTCGTAGCGCTCGGCTTCCCAGCGCTCGTTGTTGAAGTACTTGACCGTCTCGTAGTTGAGCAGGCTGTCGATGGCGCGCACGTTGGCGGCGGAGTCGAGTTCGTTGGCCTGGCGGCGGATCAGCGTGCGCCAGTTGGTGACGACGACGGTGAAGGAGACGTAGCTGACCAGCACGGCGGCGGTAATCAGCGCGAAGGTCCAGTCGTAGCGGGCGATCAGGATGCCGAGCACCAGCGCGATCTCGACCAGCGTCGGCGCGATCGAGTAGATGGTGTAGCTGATCAGGCTGCCGACGGCGCGCGTGCCGCGCTCGATGTCGCGCGTCAGGCCGCCGGTCTGTCGCTCGAGATGGAAGCGCAGGCTCAGCGAATGCAGGTGGCCGAACACCTTGAGCGCGATGGTGCGCTGCGCGCGCTGCGTCACCTTGGCGAAGACGATCTCGCGCAATTCCGTGAACATCGCGGTGGAGAAGCGCAGCGCGCCGTAGGCGCCGAGCAGGCCGAGGGGCACCAGCAGCAGGGCTTGCGCCTTCGGCAGCGTGAAGGCGTCGATGATCTGCTTGAACACCAGCGGGACGGCGACGTTGGCCAGCTTGGCGGCGATCAGGAAGCCGAGCGCAAGGATGACCCGCCATTTCCATTCCAGCAGGTAGGGCAGCAGCGTCTTGACGGTTTCCCAGTCGCGGCGCTCGCTCGATTCCGGGGCGGGCAGGGCGTGGGCGGCGTAACCTCTTCTCATGGGGAGGATTGTAGCAAGGGCGTCGACCGCCCCCGGCCGGCGGAACGAGCGTCGCGGTGGGCCGCTTGCCTCAGATCCGGAAGGCCGTGAGCGAATCCTCGAGCGCCTGCGACGAGCGCCGCATCCGTTCGGCGCTGCCGCCCACGTTCCGCGCTGCGGCGGAGTTGGTTTCCGCCGCCTGGGCGAGGTCGACGGACTGCGCGGTGACGTCGGCGATGGCGCCGCGGTTTTGCTGGATGGCCGTGGCGATGCCGGCGACGCCATCGGCGGCCCCGACGACGCTGCCGATGGCCTCGTCGAGCGAGCTCGATACCTCGGCGCTGCGGGCGGCATTTTCGCTGAGCAGCCGGTTGCCGTCGTCGATGACCTGCGCCACGCCCTGCGTGCTCAACTCGAGCCTGGCCGTCACGATTTCGATCTCGCGTGCCGAGTCGGCCGACTTTTCGGCCAGCTTGCGCACCTCGTCGGCCACGACGGCGAAGCCGCGGCCATGCTCGCCTGCCCGGGCCGCCTCGATGGCGGCATTCAGCGCCAGCAGGTTGGTCTGGTCCGCGATTTCCTTCACATGCAGCGTCAGCTCGGCGATGCTGTGCGCGCTGGCGACGAAATCGGCCACCAGCTCGCGGCTTCCGGCCAGCGCCGTGTCGAGCGTGCGCACGTCGTCGATCAGCGCGCCGACCAGGCGCTGGCCATGCACCGCCTGCTCATGGGCGCGCTGTGCCCGGGACGCGACGTCGTCGGCATGGCCGACGATCGTTTCCATGCTGGCGTTCATCTGCTCCATCGAGGCGGCGAGCGCAGCCGCGGCGTCGCTGGTGCGGTTCGCGTCGCCGAGAATCCCGCCGGCCGACGCCTGCAGTTCCGCGCTGCCGCCGGCGACGGCGGCCGAGGACTGCTGGGCCTGGCCGATCAGGGCGACCAGGCGCGCGCGCATGGTTTCCGCGCTTTGCGCCAGCATCGCCAGTTCGCCGCTTGCCTGCGACTGGATCGGCTGGCCGAGCGCGCCCTCGCTGAGGCGTTGCAATTCGGCCACCAGTCCGGTCGTCGGCGCGATGATGGTCCTCTGGATCACGGCGAGGAACATGGCCGCACCGGCTGCCAGGCCGAGCGCCGCCGCCGCCAAGGCGGCGATCAGGCTCAGGTCGGCCATTTCGTCGGTGCGGCTGCGTGCCGTCTCGCTGAGCTTGCCGATTTCGACCACGGCCTGGGTGAGCGCGGCGGTCGGCGCGCGGTCGATGCCGGCGACGGCCCGATCGCCGGCAGCCGGGTCGCCGGCCGCCTCCTTGAAGGCGGCCAGGCCCTTGCGGTATCCCTCGCCTAGGGTGGCGTGCGCGGCCGCGAAGTCCGCAACGAGTTCGCGTGCCTTTCCCGGCGGCAGCGTGTCCCGCAGCGCCAAGGCCCGATGCGCCACCGCAGCCTCCTCGTCCTGGAAGGCCTGCCAGTACTTGTCGAGCTTCGCGGGATCCTTGCCGCGCAGCAGGACGTCCTTCCATTCCTGCACCTGGATCTTGAAATGGCTTTGCAGCTCCAGCACGCCGACGCGGGCGCGATCGAGCGGGACGATTTCGCCCCGATAGGCGGAGAGCGCGTGCATCAGCCCGCCGATGCCGATGGCGCCGCCGAGCAGGACGGCGGCGGTGCCGACGCCGTAGGCGGTGAGAATCCTGGTGCGGAGGGTTGCCATGGCAGCGGTGGGGGTGGGTCGCGGAGCAGCGATTGTTCGCAAGCTTGCGACACGGGGCAATACCCGTTTCCCGGTACTCGCCGCCAAGCGGGCAGCAGGCCGCCGCTCAGCCGCAGTGCGCGCCGCCGACGAGCGTGGCGAGCCGGGCCGAGCCCTTGATCGTCACGACGCCTCTTCCGGTGTCGACCAGCCGCTGCGCGACGAAGCCCTGCATCAGGCGCGCCACCACCTCGCGCGTGGTGCCGAGATGCGAGGCGATCTGCTGCTGCGTCATGCGCAGGGTGCCGTCGGCATCCGCATTGGAGAGCAGGAAGTTGGCGAGGCGCTGGTCGAGGTTGCAGGAGTGGATCTGCTCGAGTTCGTCCATCAGGCGGAACACCAGCGTCGACAGCGCCTTCACCGTCATGTCCTGCACGGCGGCCTCGCGCTCGAACAGCGAACGGTAGAGCGGCCCGGGAATGACCGCGACCTCGGTGGCGGGACTGGCCTCGACCCAGGCCGGATAGAGCAGGTCGTTGAACAGGCAGTTCAGCGCCAGGACGCAGGTCTCGCCCGGGCGGATCACGTAGAGCGTCGCTTCGGTGCCCTGGGGGGTGAAGGTGAACACCCGCAATTGGCCGCGGGTGACGATGTAGGCGCCCGACACCTGCTGGCCCTTGTGGATGACGGGAGTGAGGCGGGCGAAATGCTTGGTGACCAAGCCGCGCGCGAGCAGGCTGCGGCCGGCCGGCGACAAGCCGAGATAGTCGTTGAGCGTCTGCGTCACGTTGTCTCCCGAATCGCGGTTCGTCGTATGCGAATCGACTGCGCCGGGATTCTACGCGCGCGTGGCCTGCGTATGTCGGGTGGGAACGCGGCCTCAGTGATGACAGCCGCAGCCGCCATC
>DASVZI010000125.1:0-4323 GCA_036391735.1 Rhodocyclaceae bacterium | reverse complement strand
CTGGCCCTGGCCGCGGCGCCGGCCGGGTGTTTGGCCGTCTCCATCCTCAAGCGGCGCGGGCCGCCGCTCGCCGCGCCGCTTCATCTCCAACTGCCGCGTCCGCTGCGCAAACATGGATCCGCTCTGGCTGGCGCTCGACCTGCCCCGGCTGCCGCTCGAAGCCCATCCCGGCCTGCCTGGGCCTGATCGTCCGTTTGCCATTGTCGCCGCGGGCCGCATCCTCGCCTGCGACGATGCGGCGCTGGCGAGCGGCGTCCGAGCGGGCCTGGGTCTCTCCGCCGCGCGTGCCATGGCGCCGCAACTGCTGGCGGCCCCGCATGATGCGGCGCGCATCGCGGCGACGCTGGAAACGCTCGCCTGCTGGGCCGGCAATTTCACGCCGCGCGTCGTGCTGGCACCGCCGCAAGCCCTGCTGCTGGAGATCGGCGGCTGCTTGCGCTATTTCGGGGGGGCGGACAAGCTTCTCGCCGATTGCCTGGCCGGCTGTGCGGCGCAGGGCTTTCGTGCCCACGCAGCGATCGCACCGACGCCGCAGGGCGCGCTCTGGCTGGCACAGGCAGGCAGAGCGGCCATCTGCCGCGACCCCGGCGCAAACATGAATCCGCTCTGGCTGGCGCTCGACCTGCCCCGGCTGCCGCTCGACGCGCATCCCAATCCGCCCGAGCCTGAACGACCCTTCGCCGTCAGCGCCGCCGGTCGCATCCTCGCGTGCGACGACGCGGCCGCGGCGGCGGGGGTCGCGGTCGGCATGGGGCTTTCGGCGGCACGGGCGATGGCGCCGCAGCTGCTGCTGGCGCCGCACGATCCCGCACGCGAGGCCGCGGCCCTGGATGCACTCGCCTGCTGGGCCGGCGACTTCACGCCGCGCGTGGTGCAGTCGCCGCCGCAGGCGCTGCTGCTGGAAATCGGCGGCTGCCTGCGCTATTTCGGCGGTCCCGACCGGCTGCGGGATGCCGTTGTCGCAGGCGGCGCTTCGCTCGGCTTCCATGGCCAGGCCGCCATTGCGCCGACGCCGCAGGGAGCGCTGTGGCTGGCGCAGGCGGGAAGCGCCGCGGCTTGCCTCGATGTGGCCGCGCTGACCGCAGCGCTCGATGCGCTGCCGCTCGACCCGCTGCCCCATCGCGCGCGGGAACGGCTGGCCGCGTTCGGCGCCCGCCGTCTCGGCGACGTGCGTCGCCTGCCGCGCAGCGGCGTGGCGCAGCGCATCGGTGCCGAGGCGCTTGCCGGGCTGGCCCGCGCCTATGGCGAACTGCCCGACCCGCGGCGCGACTTCGCCTTTCCCGAGCGGTTCGAACAGTCGCTCGAATTCGTCGCGCCCGTCGCGGATGCCGGCGCCCTGCTGTTCGCGGCGCGCCGTTTCACCGCCGCGCTGGCCGGCTGGCTGGCGGCACGCCAAGCCGGCATCACGGCTTGCCGCCTGCGGTTGGCGCATCGCGGCCGCGGGCCGACGCTCGTCGAACTGCGCTTTGCCGCCGCCACCCGCGATGCCGGACGCTTCGAGCGCGTGCTGCGCGAGCGGCTGGAGCGCCTGGCGCTGGCGGCGCCGGTGGAGGGGCTGGCGCTGGTCGCCGACGCCATCGCGGACTTGCCGGGACGCAGCGATCCGCTGTTCGGCCGGAGCCGCGCCGGCGGCGAGAACTTCGCGGCGCTGGTCGAGCGGCTGCGCGCCCGGCTCGGTGACGCCGCCGTGCACGGCTTGGCGATCGCCGCCGATCACCGCCCCGAGGCCGCGACGCGCGAAGTGGCGCAGGGCGAGGACGCCGCCGCAGCGGCAGCGGCCCCGCGTCCGATATGGCTGCTTCCCGCACCCGAGCCGATCGCCGAGCGCGGCGGCCGTCCCTGGCGCAACGGCCCGCTGCGCCTGGTCGCCGGGCCCGAGCGCATCGAGGCCGGCTGGTGGGACGAGGGTGAGGGCCGGGGGGATGCGCGGCGCGACTACTTCGTCGCCCTGACCGCGGACGCGCGCTGGGCATGGATATTCCGCGAACTGGCGGCGCCGGGCGGATGGTTCCTGCATGGCTGGTTCGGCTGAACTTGGAATCCCGCAATGCCACGCCACTAACGGCATACGCTATGCTCTAGTCTGCTGTTGCCCGCCCCCCAACGGAGAAAACGCATGAAAAAGACGAACCTGCTGCCGCTTATCTTCGCCGGTCTCTTGTCCGCCGCGCATGCCGAAGACGTCGTCCGTCTCGGCAACCTCAAGTTCGCGCATTACGGCGCGGTTTCGTTCATGAAGGAGGTTTGTCCCAGGTACGGCATCAAGCTCGAAGAGCGCATGTTCCCGAAGGGGCCGGACATCATGCCCGCGATCGTCGCCGGCGAGATCGACATCGCGGCACTGGCCTCCGACGGCGCGATCTCGGGCCGCGCCAACGGCGTGCCGATCTACACCGTGGCGGGCTTCGCCAAGGGCGGCGCGCGCATCGTGGCGGGCGCCGACAGCGGCATCCGCACCGTCGCCGGCCTGAAAGGCAAGAAGGTCGGCGTGACGCGCGGCGGCGCCCAGGAGCTGCTGCTCTACGCCGAGCTCGAGAAGGCTGGCCTGACCTGGGCCGACAAGCCGGGCAAGGACGTGCAGATCGTCTTCCTCGCCTTCGCCGACCTCAACCAGGCGCTCGCCGCCAGGCAGATCGACGCCATGTGCCAGTCCGAGCCGCAATCGTCGCAGGCGATCAACAAGAAGTTCGGCGTCGAAGTCGTCAAGCCCTACGACACGCCGATGGGCGAACCCTACCGGCTGCTGGTGATGACCGAGAAGCTCTACAACGAGAAGCCCGACGTCGCGCTGCGCACCATGAAGTGCTTCGTCGAAGCCACGGCCACCTTCAAGAAGGACATGAACCTCGCCGAGAAGTACGTGCGCGAGCAGATGTTCAAGGGCCAGATCACGCCGCAGGACTTCAAGGACGCGATGGACAACGCGGCCTACACCTACGACGTCACACCGCAGCACATCGACGTCACCACCGGCTTCATGAACAAGTACGGCGTCGGCAGGATGAGCAAGCCGCCGAAGGCCGCGGAGTGGGTGAAGCTCGACCTGCTGCAGAAGGCCAAGTCCGACCTGCGCGTCCAGTGACCCGGCGATGATGGGGAGGCTGCGCGGGCTGCTGCACGGCGCCCTGGTGCCGCTGGCCGTGCTTGTCGTCTGGGAAGCCTGCGCGCGCGCAGGCTTCGTGTCGCCCATCGTGCTGCCGTCGCCGACCGCGGTGGCGGCGAAGTGGTGGGAGTCGCTGCTGCCGGCGCAGGCCTTCGACCCGGCGGCGCAGTCGCGGATCGCCTGGCTGGTGTCGGGCGAACTCGTCCAGGATGCCGCCGCCAGCCTCTATCGCGTGCTGGTCGGCTTCGTCGTCGGCGCCGGGCTGGCGCTGCCGATCGGGTTGGCGATGGGCGCCAAGCCGCGCTTCTACGACTTGTGCAACCCGCTGGTGCAGGTGCTGCGGCCGATCCCGCCGATCGCCTACATCCCGCTGGCGATCCTCTGGTTCGGCCTTGGCAATCCGCCGGCCGTGTTCCTCATCGCCATCGGTGCATTCTTCCCGGTGCTGATGAACACCATCGCCGGCGTGCGAAATGTCGACGGCATCTACCTGCGCGCGGCCCGCAACCTCGGCGTCGGCGAGTGGACGATGTTCACCCGCGTCATCCTGCCGGCGGCGACGCCCTACATCCTCGCCGGCGTGCGCATCGGCATCGGCACGGCCTTCATCGTCGTCATCGTCTCGGAGATGATCGCCGTCGACAACGGCCTCGGCTTCCGCATTCTGGAGGCGCGGGAGTTCATGTGGTCGGACAAGATCATCGCGGGGATGCTGACCATCGGGTTGCTGGGGCTCGCGCTGGATACGGCGGTGAGTCGGCTCAACAATCACTTGCTGAGGTGGCATCGTGGGTTGGAGCATTAGGGTGCCGAAAGCGAACATTGCCCTTCGGGCCGGCAGGGTGCCCTGCTTCGCTCCGTGTCCCCCGGCGGACAAGGGCGATAGAGCGTCCGCCTCCTCCTTTACCTGCGCGAAGCAGGGCACCCCACCGGCCCATGAACCGTGGCAGCGGGGCCGGAAAACCAATCAGCCGCGGGTGGCGGGGGATCGTCGACGCGCCGGTAACGGAGGAGGCCCGGGCCTTTGTCTCATCCGGGCCGGGGGACACGGAGCGTCGGCGATCCCCCGTCGCCCGCGGCGGTCGCCAGCCTACTCCCGGACTTCAAATCCCTGAGGCCGTGCGCTGCGCCCGGCCATTAGCCGGCGCAGGAACCTGACCCACGCCGACCACGGCCTGACGGTCGGCTGCAGGCCGAGCGAAACCTCCGCGGTGCTGAAG
>DASVZI010000124.1:0-7002 GCA_036391735.1 Rhodocyclaceae bacterium | reverse complement strand
ACCGATCAGCGACGAGGAGCTTGGCCCGGCAAAACCCAAGGAAGTGCGCGTGGTGCTGCGCAACTGCGGCCAGATCGACCCGGAGAACATCGAAGATTACATCGCCGAAGACGGCTACCTGGCGCTGGGAAAAGTGCTGGGCGAAATGACACCCGACCAGGTCATCCAGACCGTCATGGCCTCCGGCCTGCGCGGGCGCGGCGGCGCCGGCTTCCCGGCTGCCAAAAAATGGCAGATCACCCGGGACGTGAATGATTCGCCGAAATACCTGACTTGCAACGCTGATGAAGGCGATCCCGGCGCGTTCATGAACCGCCGCGTGCTGGAAGGCGATCCGCATTCGGTGATCGAAGGCATGATCATCGCCGGTTATGCGGTCGGCGCCGAACGCGGCTACAACTACATCCACGGCGAGATCTTCGAGCTCTACGAGCGCTTCGAACAGGCGCTGGCCGAAGCGCGCGCCGCCGGCTACCTGGGCAAGAACATCCTCGGCTCGGGTTTCGATTTCGACCTGTTCGCGCACCATGGCTGGGGCGCCTACATCTGCGGCGAGGAATCCGCGCTGCTCGAGTCGATCGAAGGCAAGAAGGGCCAACCGCGCTACAAGCCGCCGTTCCCGGCAAGCGTCGGCCTCTACGGCAAGCCGACCACCATCAACAATACCGAGACGTTCGCGGCGGTGCCGCTGGTGTTCCGCATGGGCGGCCAGGCCTACCTCGACCTCGGCAAGCCGAACAACGGCGGCACCAAGCTGTTCTCGGTGTCGGGCCACGTGAACAAGCCCGGCAACTACGAAGTGCCGCTCGGCACGCCGTTCGCCAAACTGCTCGAAATGGCGGGCGGCATGCGCGGCGGCCGCAAGCTCAAGGGCGTCATCCCGGGCGGATCGAGTTCGCCGGTGATCCCCGCCGACATGATCATGGACTGCACGCTCGACTACGATTCCATCGCCAAGGCCGGCTCGATGCTCGGCTCCGGCGCGGTGATCGTGATGGACGAGACGGTCTGCATGGTGCAGGCGCTGGAGCGCCTGTCCTGGTTCTACTACGAAGAGTCCTGCGGCCAATGCACGCCTTGCCGCGAAGGCACCGGCTGGCTGTACAAGATCATCCACCGCATCGAGCACGGCGAAGGCCGCCCCGAGGATCTCGACCTGCTGCTCGACCTCGGCGGCAACATCGCCGGCCGCACCATCTGCGCACTCGGCGACGCGGCGGTGATGCCGATCCAGGGGATGCTCAAGCATTTCCGCAGCGAATTCGAGTACCACATCGAACACAAGAAGTGCCTGGTCCCGCGCGAAGTGCAGAAGGCCGGCAGCACGTTCCACACGCGCATGATGGCTGGAGCCGCGGCATGATCGACATCGAAATCGACGGCAAGGCCCTGCAGGTCGAAGAGGGCAGCACGGTCATCGAGGCCGCGCACAAGGCCGGTAGCTACATTCCCCACTTCTGCTACCACAAGAAGCCTTCCATCGCGGCCAACTGCCGCATGTGCCTGGTGCAGATCGAGAAGGCGCCCAAGCCGATGCCGGCCTGCGCCACCCCGGTCACCAACGGCATGAAGGTGTTCACGCACTCGGAAATGGCCGTCAAGGCGCAGAAGGGCGTGATGGAGTTCCTGCTCATCAACCACCCGCTCGACTGCCCGATTTGCGACCAGGGCGGCGAATGCCAACTCCAGGACCTTTCGGTCGGCTACGGCGCCGGCAATGCCCGCTTCCAGGAAGAGAAGCGCGTGGTGCTGAACAAGAACCTCGGCCCGCTGGTGTCCACGGACATGACGCGCTGCATCAACTGCACGCGCTGCATTCGCTTCACCCAGGAGATCGCCGGCTACATGGAAATGGGCCAGGCCTTCCGCGGCGACCGCGCCGAGGTGATGCCCTTCGTCGAGAAGACGGTCGACTCCGAGATTTCCGGCAACATCATCGATCTGTGCCCGGTCGGCGCCCTGACCTCGAAGCCGTTCCGCTTCACCGCGCGCAGCTGGGAGCTGTCGCGCCGCAAGTCGGTCAGTCCGCACGACGGTCTCGGCTCCAACCTGATCGTCCAGACCAAGCTAGACCGCGTGATGCGCGTTTTGCCGCTGGAGAACGAGGACGTCAACGAGTGCTGGCTGTCCGACAGGGACCGCTACTCCTATGAGGGCCTCAACAGCGAACAGCGCCTGACCAAGCCGATGGTCAAGCAGGGCGGAAAGTGGCAGGAAGTCGAGTGGAACGTCGCGCTCGATTACGTTTCCCACGCGCTGCGCGACGTCGCCAAGACGCACGGCGCCGCGGCCCTCGGCGCCTTGGTCAGCCCGCACGCGACCCTCGAGGAAATGGCGCTCGCCGCCAAGTTGATGCGCGGCCTGGGTTCCGACAACATCGATTTCCGCCTGCGCCAGACCGACTTCTCGCTCGACGGCAAGCGCAAGGGTGCGCCCTGGCTGGGCATGAAGGTCGCGGAACTCAACAAGCTCGATCGCGTGCTGCTGGTCGGCAGCTTCCTGCGCAAGGACCAGCCTCTGCTGGCGCAGCGCCTGCGCCAGGCCGTCAAGCGCGGTCTCAGGCTCAGCGTCCTGCATTCCGCGGACGAGGATCTGCTCGTCAAGACGGCCGCCAAGGCGATCGTCCCGCCGTCGCAGTTGCCGGCGCTGCTCGCCCAGGTCGTCAAGGCGGCAGCGGAACTCAAGCATCTTTCCTGCGATCTTGCGGTGACGCCCTCCGCCGATGCGAAGGCAATCGCCGCGAGCCTGGTCGAAGGCGGCAACAGCGCCGTGCTGCTCGGCAACTTCGCCCAGCAGCATCCCCAGGCCGCCTCGCTCCAACTCCTGGCGCAGCAACTCGCGCAGGTGCTCGGCGCCAAGGTCGGCTTCCTCGGCGAAGCGGCCAACAGCGTCGGCGGCTACGTCGCCAAGGCGATGCCGCAGACCGACGGCCTCAATGCCGCCCGCCTGGTCGCCGAGCCGCGCCGCGCCTACCTGGTGCTGGGCGCCGAGCTGGAACTGGATTGCGCGAACGGCAGCGCCGCTGTGGCCGCGATGCGCGCCGCCGACAGCGTCATCGTGCTGTCGCCCTTCAAGTCGGAAGCGGTCCTCGACTACGCCGACGCCATCCTGCCGGTGTCGCCCTTTACCGAGACGTCGGGCAGCTTCGTCAACACCGAAGGCCGCGTGCAGAGCTTCCAGGCGGTGTGCCACCCGAAGGGCGACACGCGACCGGGCTGGAAGGTGCTGCGGGCGCTGGGCAGCGTCCTCGAATTGCCCGGCTTCGAGTACGAGAGCAGCGAGGACGTGCGCAACGAGCTCCTCGGCGCCGGGACGCAATTCGTCGCGGGGCTCGATAATGGCGCGTCCGGATCGCCGAAGCTCGATGCCGCTGCCGGCGGCATAGAACGCGTCGCCGACGTGCCTGTCTATTTTGCCGACCCGCTGGTGCGCCGCGCGCCCAGCCTTCAGAAGACCAAGGATGCGGCCATGCCGGCCGCGCGCATGAACAAGGCCATGCTCGGCAAGCTCGGACTTGCCGCCGGCGACCGCGTGCGCGTGACGGACGGCGGCGTCGAGGTCGTGCTGGCTGCCGAGTTGGACGCCCATCTGC
Organism: Rhodocyclaceae bacterium; assembly: GCA_036391735.1. Lineage (GTDB taxonomy): Bacteria > Pseudomonadota > Gammaproteobacteria > Burkholderiales > Rhodocyclaceae > Nitricoxidireducens. The sequence goes on along the minus strand of DASVZI010000124.1, from coordinate 3,410 downwards.
CTGACGGTTGCGTCCGCGTCGCTGCCGGCCATGCGGCCACCGCCCTGATCGGTCCCATGTTCGGCAACCTCAACGTGGAGAAGGCCTGATGGAAGCCCTGCTTGCTCCGATCCACCAGCATGTCGGCCCGCTGTTCGGCGCCTACTGGCCGCTGGTGTGGGCGATCGTGCGCATCGTCGTCATCCTGGTGCCGCTGATGCTCGGCGTCGCCTATCTCACGTTCTGGGAGCGCAAGATCATCGGCTGGATGCAGGTCCGCATCGGCCCGAACCGCGTTGGACCCTGGGGCCTGCTGCAGCCGATCGCCGACGGCATGAAGCTGTTCTTCAAGGAACTGCTCGTGCCGACGCGCGCCGACGGTAGCCTGTTCATCATCGCGCCGATCCTCGCCATCGCCCCGGCGCTGGCCGCCTGGGCCGTGGTGCCGTTCTTCGACGGCGGCGCCCTGGCCAACCTCGATGCCGGCGTGCTCTACCTGCTGGCGGTCACCTCGGTCGGGGTGTACGGCATCATCATCGCCGGTTGGGCCTCGAACTCGAAGTACCCCTTCCTCGGCGCCATGCGCTCGGCGGCGCAGATGGTGTCGTACGAGGTGTCGATGGGCATGGCGCTGATCGTCGTGCTGATGGTCTCGCACAGCCTCAACCTCTCCGACATCGTGCGCGCCCAGAACGAGGGCCGCTTCGCCGGCATGGGCCTGGGCTTCCTGTCCTGGAACTGGATTCCGCTGTTCCCGATGTTCATGGTGTACCTGATCTCGGGTGTCGCCGAGACCAACCGCGCGCCCTTCGACGTCGTGGAAGGCGAATCCGAGATCGTTGCCGGCCACATGGTCGAGTATTCGGGCATGGCCTTCGCGATGTTCTTCCTCGCTGAGTACGCCAACATGATCCTGGTGTCGGCGATGGTGTCGATCTTCTTCCTCGGCGGTTGGCTGTCGCCGGTGGGCTTCCTGCCCGACGGCATCTGGTGGCTGGTGGCCAAGCTGTGCGTGATCCTGTTCGTGTTCCTGTGGCTGCGGGCGACCTTCCCGCGCTACCGCTACGACCAGATCATGCGCCTGGGCTGGAAGGTCTTCGTTCCCCTCTGTCTCATCTGGATCCCGTTCATCGGCATCTGGATGATGTCGCCCTTCAACATCTGGAAGTAAGCCAATGGGCGCCCGCGAACTGATTCAAAGCTTCTCTCTCGGCGAATTGCGCCAGGGTCTCGCCGTGACCCTGCGCTACATGTTCGCGCCGAAGATCACCATTCAATATCCGGAAGAGAAGACGCCGTATTCGCCGCGCTTCCGCGGCTTGCATGCGCTGCGCCGCTATCCCAACGGCGAAGAGCGGTGCATCGCCTGCAAGCTCTGCGAGGCCGTCTGCCCCGCGCTGGCGATCACCATCGAGTCGGCCGAGCGCGAGGACGGCAGCCGCCGCACCACGCGCTACGACATCGACTTCACCAAGTGCATCTTCTGCGGCTTCTGCGAGGAGGCCTGCCCGGTGGACGCGATCGTCGAGACCCACGTCATGGAGTATCACGGCGAGGCGCGCGGCGACCTCTACTACACCAAGCAGATGCTGCTGGCCAACGGCGACCGCTATGAGGCGGACATCGCGAAGGCCCGCGAGCAGGACGCCAAGTTCAGGTAAACCGCGATGGAATTCCAAACCTTCGTCTTCTACGTCTTCGCGACCCTGGCAGTGTTCGCCGGCGTCCGCGTCATCACGGCCACCAACCCGGTGCACGCGGTGCTGTTCCTGGTGCTGGCGTTCTTCAACGTCGCCGGCCTCTGGCTGCTGCTGCAGGCCGAGTTCCTCGCCATCGCGCTGATCATGGTGTACGTCGGCGCCGTCATGGTGCTGTTCCTATTCGTCGTCATGATGCTCGACATCAATATCGAGCGGCTGCGCCGAGGCTTCTGGAGCTACTTGCCGCTCGGGCTCATCATCGGGCTGCTGCTGGTGGCGGAAATGGGCATCTACGTTTCGGGCAAGTACTTCGGTCTCGACGCCATGCCGGGCCAGGCGACGCCGCCCGACTACAGCAACACCAAGGAACTGGGGCGGCTGCTGTTCACCGATTACGCCTATCCGTTCGAACTGGCCTCCGTCATCCTGCTGGTCGGCATCATCGCCGCTGTCATGCTGACGCTGCGCCGCCGCACCGACACCAAGCATCTCGACATCAACCGCCAGCTGTCGGTCAAGGCCGCGGACCGGCTGCGCATCGTCAAGATGGCGAGCGAAAAGCAAGCATCGGCCGGGGAGGGCGAATGATGTTCGGACCGCTGTCGGTTTCCCATTACCTGATCCTGGCCGCGATCCTGTTCGCCATCGGCGTGGTCGGCATCTTTCTCAACCGCAAGAACCTGATCGTGCTCCTGATGGCGATCGAGCTCATGCTGCTGGCGGTGAACCTCAACTTCGTCGCCTTCTCACACTACCTGCATGACCTCGCCGGCCAGCTGTTCGTCTTCTTCATCCTGACGGTGGCGGCGGCGGAATCGGGCATCGGCCTGGCGATCCTCGTCGTGCTGTTCCGCAACCTGTCGACCATCGACGTCGACGAACTCGACAGCTTGAAGGGCTAGCATGAAGGCGCTCTACCTCATCATCCCGTTTGCCCCGCTGATCGGCGCCATCGTCGCCGGCTTCTTCGGCAAGACCGTCGGCCGTGCCGGCGCCCATACGGTGACCATCCTCGGCGTGGCGACCGCCTTCGTCTGCTCCGTGCTGGTGTTCCAGGACGTGCAGGCCGGGCACACCTTCAACGGCCCGGTCTATACCTGGATGCAGTCCGGCGGGCTCGACATGGCGATCGGCTTCCTGATCGACCCGCTGACCGCGGTGATGATGATCGTCGTCACCTTCGTCTCGCTGATGGTGCATGTCTACACCATCGGCTACATGGCGCACGACGAGGAAAACTGGCCGGCCGACAGCCTGTGCCGGACCAACAGCTACCAGCGCTTCTTCAGCTACATCTCGCTGTTCACCTTCTCGATGCTGATGCTGGTGATGAGCAACAACTTCGTCCAGCTGTTCTTCGGCTGGGAAGCGGTGGGCCTCGTCTCGTACCTGCTGATCGGCTTCTGGTCCACGCGACCGACGGCGATCTACGCCAACCTCAAGGCCTTCCTGGTCAACCGCGTCGGCGACTTCGGCTTCCTGCTCGGCATCGGCCTGGTGGCCGCCTACGCCGGCTCGCTCGACTACGTCACGGTGTTCGGCAAGGCCAAGGAACTGGCAGCCATGACCGAGGCGGTCACCGGCTGGCCGCTGATCACGGCCACCTGCATCTGCCTGTTCATCGGCGCGATGGGCAAGTCGGCGCAGTTCCCGCTGCACGTCTGGCTGCCCGACTCCATGGAAGGCCCGACGCCCATCTCCGCGCTGATCCACGCGGCGACCATGGTGACG